>DATBBO010000554.1:0-3802 GCA_036270995.1 Dongiaceae bacterium
TGCCAGGGAGCTCATGCCGCGCATCACGCGCGCGCAGTCGATGGATGTGCTCTCGAGCCAGGCAAATCTCGCGGGCTATCGCGCCGTGATCGATGCCGCGGGGGCGTTCGGCCGCGCCTTTCCGATGATGATGACGGCAGCGGGCACGGTAGCGCCGGCCCGGGTCTTCGTCATGGGCGCCGGCGTGGCCGGGCTGCAGGCAATCGCCACCGCCCGGCGGCTCGGCGCCATCGTCAGCGGCACCGATGTGCGCCCCGCGGCCAAGGAGCAGGTGACGAGCCTGGGCGCGACCTTCGTGGCGGTCGAGGACGAGGAGTTCAAGCAGGCGGAGACGGCCGCGGGCTATGCCAAGCCCATGAGCGCCGAGTACCAGAAGAAGCAGGCGGCGCTCGTCGCCGAGCATATCAAGAAGCAGGATGTGGTGGTGACCACCGCCCTCATTCCGGGCCGCCCGGCGCCGGTGCTGGTGAGCGAGGAGATGGTGGCCTCCATGAAGCACGGCTCCGTCATCGTCGATCTGGCGGTGGAGCAGGGGGGCAATTGCCCCCTGAGCGAGCCCGGCAAGGTGGTGGTGAAGCATGGCGTTACGCTGATCGGCCATCTCAACATGCCGAGCCGCATCGCCGTCGACGCCAGCGCGCTCTATGCCCGCAACCTGCTGAGCTTCCTGACGCCGCTCATCGACAAGGAGAGCAAGGCGCTGAAGATCAATTGGGATGACGAGATCATCAAGGGCACGGCGCTGACCCGCGACGGCCAGGTGGTGCATCCCGCCTTCGCCGGAGCAGGAGGAGCCTAGCCCATGGAAGTGACCATCCAGCAAGTGCCGTTCGTCTTCGGCCTGACCGTCTTCGCGCTCGCCTGCTTCGTGGGTTATTACGTCGTCTGGCGGGTGACCCCGGCGCTGCATTCGCCGCTGATGTCGGTGACCAACGCCATTTCGAGCGTCATCATCGTCGGCGCGCTTATCGCCGCCGGGCCGGCGCATTTTAACTTCTCGCAGGCCATGGGTTTCATCGCCGTGGCGCTCGCCTCGGTCAACATCTTCGGGGGCTTCATCGTCACCCACCGCATGCTGTCGATGTTCAAGAAGAAGACGAAGTAGCGCGAGGCCCGTTCGTGACCCAGGATCTGACCGTCCTCGCCTATCTCGTCGCGGCCATCTGCTTCATCATGGCGCTGCGCGGCCTCTCCTCGCCGGAGAGCTCGCGCAATGGAAACCGCTTCGGCATCGCCGGCATGGCGATCGCGATCGCGACCACGCTGGCCCAGCCCGGCGTGGTGAGCTATCCGATCATCATCGGCGGGGTGATCGTCGGTGGGGTGATCGGCAGCTTCATTGCGCTGCGCATCAAGATGACGGCGCTGCCCCAGCTGGTCGCCGCCTTCCACAGCCTCGTGGGCCTGGCGGCGGTCTGCGTTGCCGCCGCCGCCTTCTATGCGCCGCAGGAATTCGGCATCGGCGAGGCCGGCAATGTCGCGCGCCACAGCCTGGTGGAGATGGGGCTGGGGGTCGCCATCGGCGCCATCACCTTCACCGGCTCCATCGTCGCCTTCGCCAAGCTCCAGGGGCTGGTGAGCGGGGCGCCGCTGGTCTTCAAGGGCCAGCATCCGCTGAATGCCTTGCTCGGCATCCTGATTCTCGCCTTGATCCTCTGGCTGATCCTCGACCAGAACCAGCTCGCCTTCTGGCTCCTGGTCCTGATCTCCCTTCTGGTCGGATTCCTCCTCATCCTGCCCATCGGCGGCGCCGACATGCCCGTCGTCGTCTCGATGCTGAACTCCTATTCGGGCTGGGCTGCCTGCGGCATCGGCTTCACCCTCGGCAACAATCTCCTGATCATCACCGGCGCGCTGGTCGGCTCCTCCGGCGCCATCCTCAGCTACATCATGTGCAAGGGGATGAACCGGTCGATCTTCAACGTCATCCTGGGCGGCTTCGGCACGGATTCCAGCGCCGCGGGCGCGGCCGCCAAGGCCCATGACCGCCCGGTCAAGTCCGGCAGCGCCGAGGACGCCGCCTTTCTGATGCAGAACGCGAGCTCGGTCATCATCGTGCCGGGCTACGGCATGGCGGTGGCCAAGGCCCAGCATGCGCTGCGCGAGATGGCCGACCGGCTGAAGAAGGAAGGCGTCAAGATCAGCTATGCCATTCATCCGGTGGCGGGTCGCATGCCGGGCCATATGAACGTGCTCCTGGCCGAGGCCAACGTGCCCTATGACGAAGTCTTCGAGCTCGAGGACATCAACCGCGAGTTCCCGACGACCGATGTCGCCTTCGTCATCGGTGCCAATGACGTGACGAATCCCGCGGCCAAGAACGATCCCAAGAGCCCCATCTACGGCATGCCCATTCTCGATGTCGAGGCGGCGAAGACCGTGCTCTTCGTCAAGCGCTCCATGGCGTCGGGCTATGCGGGAGTCGACAACGAGCTCTTCTTTCGCGACAACACCATGATGCTGTTCGGCGACGCCAAGACGGTCTGCGAGGAAATCGTCAAGGCGCTGGGCGCTTAGGCCAACTTGTCCTCTCCTGATTCAGAACGCGGGAGAGGGGAGGTCATCAGGCCCCGATCTTCGCGTCGGCGATCTCGCGGTCGACGGTCTTCTCGAACTTGGCGAAGTTCTCGACGAACATGCCGATGAGCTTCTTGGCCTGGGCGTCGTAGGCGGCCTGATCGGCCCAGGTTGCGGCAGGATCCAGGATCTCCGCGGGAACCCCCGGGACGGCGGTCGGCACGCTGAGCCCGAAATAGCGGTCCTTGCGGTATGTGGCGCCCGCGAGCTTCCCGTCGAGGGCGGCATCGAGCAGGGTCCGAGTCCATTGGATCGGCATGCGCCGACCCGTGCCATAGGCGCCGCCCGTCCAGCCGGTGTTGACCAGCCAGCAATCCGGCTTGTGGGTGTCGATCAGCCGGCGCAGCAGGTCGCCATATTCGGAAGGGTGGCGCGGCATGAAGGGGGCGCCGAAGCAGACCGAGAAGGTCGGCTGCGGCTCCACGATCCCCTTTTCCGTGCCTGCCACCTTCGCGGTGAAGCCCGAGAGGAAGTGATAGATCGCCTGGGCCGGCGTCAGCCGGGCGATGGGCGGCAGCACGCCGAAGGCATCGGCGGTCAGCATGACGATATTCTTCGGATGGGGCGCCTGGCCCGTGGTCGAGGCATTGGCGATGAAGCTGAGGGGGTAGCCCGCCCGGGTATTCTCGGTCAGCCGGTCGTCGTCGAGGTCGAGCCGGCGCGTCACCGGGTCCATCACGACATTCTCGAGCACCGTGCCGAAGCGCTTCGTGGTCGCATAGATTTCCGGCTCGCTCTCCGCGGACAGCCGGATCATCTTGGCGTAACAGCCGCCCTCGAAATTGAAGACCGCCGTGTCCGACCAGCCATGCTCGTCATCGCCGATCAGCGTGCGGTTTGGATCGGCCGAAAGCGTCGTCTTGCCGGTGCCGCTGAGGCCGAAGAAAATCGCCGTGTCGCCCTTGGGGCCGATATTGGCCGAGCAGTGCATCGGCATGATGCCGTTCTGCGGAAGGATGAAGTTCAGAAGGCCGAACACCGACTTCTTCATCTCCCCCGCATAAGACGTGCCGCCGATCAGGATCAGCTTCTTGGAGAAGTTGACTGCGACCACCGTCTCGGTGCGCGATCCGTGCCGTTCGGGATCCGCGCGGAAGCTCGGCAGGTCGATGATTGTATATTCGGGATCGAAACCGGCGAGCTCGTTAGCGTCCGGACGCACGAGAAGCGTGCGGATGAAAAGGTTGTGCCACGCCAGCTCATTGACGACGCGCACGCGCACCCG
>DATBBO010000555.1:0-25454 GCA_036270995.1 Dongiaceae bacterium
ACATGCTGGCAAAGATTACAACCGACGCATTCCTCGTCAATCACGTGGTAGCGGCGCTGGCCGTCGACCCGCTCGGCGGCGATGGACTGATGCGAGGTATCCTCGCACGCGATGTGGCAGAGCCCGCATTTGATGCAGAGATCCTGGTCGATCCGGGCCACGATCTTGTAGTTCATGTTGAGGTACTGCCAGTCGGTGACATTGGGCACGGCCCGGCCCCGGAAATCCTCGATCCCGGCATAGCCCTTTTCGTCCATCCAGTTCTTCAGCCCGTCGATCATGTCGTCGACGATCTTGAAGCCGTAATGCATGGCCGCGGTGCAGACCTGGACCGTGCCGGCGCCGAGCGCGATGAATTCCGCGGCGTCGCGCCAGGTGGCGATGCCGCCGATGGCCGAGATGGGAAGACCCCGGGTGATCCCGTCACGCGCGATCTCCGCCACCATATGCAGCGCGATGGGCTTCACCGCCGGCCCGCAATAGCCGCCATGAGTCCCCTTGCCGTCCACCGTCGGGGTCGGCGCCATGACGTCGAGATCGACGGAGGTGATGGAGTTGAGGGTGTTGATGAGGGAGACGCCATCGGCCCCGCCCGCCTTCGCCGCCCGCGCAGGCCCCAGGATGTTGGTGACATTGGGCGTCAGCTTCACCAGCACCGGCATGCGGGTATGCGCCTTGCACCAGCGCGCCACCATCTCGACATAGTCCGGGACCTGGCCTACGGCGGAGCCCATGCCGCGTTCCGACATGCCGTGCGGGCAGCCGAAATTGAGCTCGACCCCGTCGGCCTCCGTCTCCTCGACCTGCTTCAGGATCCGCGCCCAGGGCATCTCCTCGCAGGGGACCATGAGCGAGACCACCATGGCCCGGTCGGGCCAGTCGCGCTTCACCCGCTTGATCTCGCGCAGGTTCACCTCCAGCGGCCGGTCGGTGATCAGCTCGATATTGTTGAAGCCGACCATCTTGTCGCCGTTGACATGGAGGGCGCCGTAGCGCGAGGCGACGTTGACGATCGGGGGATCCTCACCCAGAGTCTTCCAGACCGCGCCGCCCCAGCCGGCCTTGAAGGCCCGCACCACGTTATATTCCTTGTCGGTGGGTGGCGCCGAGGCGAGCCAGAAGGGATTGGGCGATTTGATGCCCACGAATTCCGAGCTGAGGTCTGCCACGGGACCCTCCTTTCTTCTGCGCTAGCGTTTCGCCAGATAGCGGTCGATGGCCTCGGCGGCGCGCTTGCCGTCCTCGACCGCCTGGACCGTCAGATCCTGCCCGCGCCCGACGCAATCGCCGCCGGCATAGACTCCCGGCAGCGAGGTCGCGTGATGGGCATCGACCGCGATGCGGCGATCCTTCAGCTCCAGCACCACCCGTCCGTCCTCGCTCAGCGGATCGGGCAGCATGATCTGGCCTATGGCCTTGAACACCATATCGGCCTCGAGCGTGAAGCGCTCGCCGGTGCCGGCGAGGCCCCCCTCCTCCATCCGCGTATACTCGAACTCGACGGCTGCGACGTGATGTCCACGCGCAAGCAGGCGGCGCGGGCGCGCCCAATGCTTGATCTTGACGCCGTTGGTCTGGGCAAAGGCCTGCTCGTGGTCGGTTGCACTCATATGCGAAGGCCCGCGCCGGTAGACGATGGTCACATCCTCCGCACCCAGGCGCTTGCTCTGCACGGCGATGTCGATGGCGGTATTGCCGCCACCGATGACCACCACCCGGCGCCCGATATGCAAGCTCGATTTGTCCGCCGTCTGGCGCAGCCGCGCGATATAGGCGACCGCATCCTCCACGCCCGCGAGCTCCTCGCCCTCCGCCGCCAGCGCATTGACCCCGGCGAAGCCCACGCCGAGGAAGACCGCGTCGTAATCCCGCCGGAGATCGCCGAGGGCGATGTCGCGCCCCAGCGCCTGGCCCGTCCGCGCCGTGATGCCGCCCAGCCCCAGGATGAAGCCGACCTCGTTCTGCGCGAAATCCTCCGGCACCTTGTAGGCCGCGATGCCGTATTCGTTGAGCCCGCCCAACTTCTCGCGCGCCTCGAAGACGGTGGCCTCATGGCCCCGAAGCGCCAGGCGATGGGCGCAGGCGAGCCCCGCCGGCCCGCCGCCGACGATGGCGATCCGCCGGCCCGTGGGCGCTGCGCGCCGAAACGGCTCGACGCCAAGAGCGAAGAGGTGATCGGTGGCATAGCGCTGGAGCGCGCCGATATTGACCGGCCGGCTCTCCCCCGCATTGCGCACGCAGGCCCGCTCGCAGAGGATCTCCGTCGGGCAGACCCGCGCGCAGGTGCCGCCGAAGATGTTCTGCTCCAGGATCGTGACGGCGGCCCCCTTCACATTGCCCGTGGCGATCTTGCGGATGAATCCCGGGATGTCGATGCCGGTGGGACAGGCCTCGATGCAGGGCGCGTCATGGCAGAAATAGCAGCGGCTGGCATCGATCAGCGCCTCGGCGTGCTCGAGCGGCGATTCGATATCGCCGAAATTGGCGTGATACTCGGCCGGCGCCAGGCGGCCCGGGGCGATATCGGGAGCGATATCCGGGCCGCTCGTCCCGGCGCTGGCGGCCTCGGCAGACGGCTTGCTCATGGGCGGTCCCTGTTCGAAGCGCCGGCGGCCCTCCTGCCGCCGGCCGGTCCGGGTCGCTCTCGGCCATGGGCCTAGCCCCGGGTTTCGCGAAAATGCTAAGCTCAATCTGACCAAATGGTCAACTTTGTCTTGGCAACGGGGCCTCGGGCGGAATAAGGGGAGCCATGAAGGGCCAGGAAGCAAGGGGGGAGGAGCCGTCATCGGGCACGGTGGCGACCCGGCGCCTGCGCCGGCGCCTCGACAGCGAGGCGCGCATCCTCGCCGCGGCCGAGCAGATCTTCGCCGAGACCGGATTCTCGGGCGCCACCACCGCCATGATCGCCGCCAAGGCCCGCCTGCCCAAGGCCAATGTGCACTACTATTTCCGCACCAAGCGACAGCTCTACCGGGCGGTGCTCCAGCGCATCCTCGAGGCCTGGCTCGCCAGCGGCGACGGCATCCGCGCCGAGGCCGATCCGGCGACCGCCTTCACCGACTATATCTCCGCCAAGATGGAAGCCTCTCGCCGCCAGCCCTATGCCTCCAAGGTCTTCGCCAACGAGATCCTGCATGGCGCGCCGGAGGTCGACGACTATCTCCGCGACCAGGTCCATCGCTGGGTGCAGGAGAAGGCCCGCGTCATCGACCGCTGGGTCGCCGAAGGCAGGATGCGGCCCGTCGATGCCCCTCACCTCTTCTTCGTCCTCTGGGCCGCGACGCAGACCTATGCCGATTTCGACTGCCAGATGCGGGCGGTCCTGAAGCGCCGGCGCCTGACGCCTGGCGACTACGCGGCGGGCGCGGCACTGATCACCCGCATGGTCCTCGGTGCCTGCGGGATTCGGACCGGCAATGGGGCGGACAGGCGGCGCGTCACGCAAGGGCCTGATCGCCGGGCCTGAACTTGACCGTTTGGACAGTTTGGCTCTAGTCTCGTCGTCGAGGTTCTGCGGCTCGCCGGCGAGCCGAGAAGCGCATCCGAACGCTTCACCCTGGCCGGCTCCGCCGCCGAGGGGTCAACGTCAACAGGGAGAACTTCCATGCCGCCAGCCGATCACGGCCTGCCATCCGTCAGCCGTCGCCATCTCATCCGCCTCGGCGCGCTCGGCGCCGCCGCACTTGCCTTGCCTGTCCGCCGGGCCGTCGCCGTCGATCAGGTGAAGGTTGCCGGGGTCTTCGGGACGCCTATCGAGGAGCCCTGGGTCAATCAGATCCATGTCGCCCTTCTGAAAGCCAAGGGCGATCTCGGCATCGAATACATCTGGTCCGAGAACGTGAAGGCCTCGGATTTCGGCCGCGTGCTGCGCGAGCATGCCGAGAAGGGCGCCAATCTCGTCATGGGCGATGCCTTCACCGACGAGGACGCCTCGCGCCGCGCCGCCAAGGCCTATCCCAAGGTCGCCTTCGTCATGGGCTCGGGCGGCGGCCCGGCGGATCCCAATTTCGGCGTCTTCGACAACTGGATTCATGAGCCCGCCTATCTCTGCGGCATGATCTCCGGCAAGCTCACCAAGTCGAACACCATCGGCTGCGTCGCAGCCATGTCGATCCCGGAGGTGAACCGCCTGGTCAACGCCTACCGCGCCGGGGCGAAGGAGGTGAACAAGGACGTCAAATGCAAGTTCTCCTTCATCGATTCCTTCTTCGATCCGCCCAAGGCGAAGGAGGCGGCCCTCGCCCAGATCGAGGCCGGGGTGGATGCTATCTATGCCGAGCGCTTCGGCGTGATCGAAGCCGCCCATGACAAGGGCATCGTGGCTTTCTCCAACATGTCGGATCAGTCGGCCATCGCCCCCGACACGGTGGTGACCGGTCCGATCTGGGACATGTGGCCCACGGTCAACCATGTCGTGAAGCTGGTGCAGGCCGGCCTCGATACGGCCCAGGATTTCGGCGGCTATTCCTACATGGGCAAGGGCGGCTCTTATCTCGCGCCCTATCACGCGTGGGAGAGCAAGCTCTCGCCGGAAATCAAGGACATGGTCGCCAAGCGCACCCAGGAGATCAAGGACGGTGCCTTCCGCGTCGATGTCGACGAGGCGGTCCCGGTCTCGGACTAGCAGCAGGCCCCGCGCGCCCTCTCCCGCACCGCGGGAGGGGGCCGCAGCACCAGGAGAATCATGCCGCCCGCCGAGCTGCTTGCCATGCGGGGCATCTGCAAGAGCTTCGGCGCGGTCCGGGCGGTCGATCATGTCGATCTCACGCTCCAGGCCGGCGATGTGCTGGGCCTCCTGGGCGAGAACGGCGCCGGCAAGACGACGCTGATGAACATCCTCTTCGGCAGCTATGCCGCCGACGAGGGCAGCATCGCCATCGAGGGCCGCGCGATCGCGATCCACAGCTCCGCCGATGCTCTGGCGCAAGGCATCGGCATGGTGCATCAGCATTTCCATCTGGTGGCCCGCCATACGGTTCTCGAGAACCTCATGGTCGGGCGCAAGAGCCGCGGGCTTCGCCTCGATCGCGCCGGCGCGCTGGCGCGGCTGGCGGAGATCGGCCGGCATTTCCGCCTGCGTCTTTCACCCGACGCTCTGGTCGGCGAGCTCACCATCGGCGAGCAGCAGCGCCTGGAAATCATCAAGGCGCTCTTCCGCGGCGCGCGCATCCTCATCCTCGACGAGCCGACGGCCGCGCTGACGCCTTCGGAAACCGAGGGGCTGTTCGACGCCGTGCGCGCCATGTCCGCCGAGGGAATGGCTGTGATCCTGATCAGCCACAAGCTCCACGAGGTGCGCGCCGTTACCAACCGGATCATGGTCATGCGTCAGGGCCAGGCCGTCGCCGAGCTCGCCAATGACGCGACGGTCACCGAGCGCCGCCTGGCCGAGCTCATGTGCGGGCGCGAGCTCATGGCGCCTGAGAAACCGCCTGGCCGCCCCGGGCGGGTGCTGCTGCGCCTGACCGCCATCGCCACCGCCGGCAGCGAGCGCCGGCGTCTCAAGAATGTCTCCCTGGCACTTCATGCCGGCGAGATCCTGGGCATCGCCGGGGTGGCCGGCAATGGCCAGCGCGAGCTGGCGGAGGTCATCGCCGGCATGGCGGTGCCGCTGGCCGGCCGCATCGAGATCGACGGCAAGCCGGTCGATGGTCTCGACCCGCGTCGCGCCCAGGAATTGCGCATCGCGCGCATTCCGGAGGATCGCATCGGCACCGGGCTTTTGATGCAATCGCCGCTCGCCGACAGCATGGCGCTGCCGCGCATCGGCAGGGCGCCCTTCAGCCGCCACGGGCTGCTGGACCGGGGCGCCATCCGCAGCTTCGCCCAAGCGGAGATCGAGAAGTTCGCCATCCGCACCCCGGGGCCGCTGGCGCGCACGGGAACGCTCTCCGGCGGCAATCTGCAGAAGGCGCTGCTGGCCCGCGAGCTGGCCTGGGATCCCCTGGTGGTGATCGCGGCTCAGCCGACCCGCGGGCTCGATGTCGGCGCCACCCAGTTCGTCCAGGCGAAATTCCTCGAGCTGCGGGCGGCGGGCTGCGGCCTGATCGTCATCAGCGAGGATCTCGAGGAGCTGTTCCAGATCTCCGACCGCATCGCCGTCATGTCCGAAGGGCGCATCCTCGGCGACTTCCCGATCGCCGAGGCCAGCATCGAGACCATCGGCTTGCTCATGACCGGCGGCGCGCATCCCGGAGCGGCGGCATGATCCATCTGCGCCTGGAACGCCGCAGCGCCACGCCCGCCTGGCTCAATCTCGCCTTGCCCCTGCTGGCGCTGGCCGCGGCCCTCATCCTCTGCAGCGGCCTGGTGGCGCTTGCCGGCGCCGATGTCCTCGACGCCTATGCCCAGCTCTTCCTCACGCCTTTCAGCACCGGCTTCGATCTGGAGCAGACGGCGATCAAGGCCGCTCCGCTGGTGCTGACCGGGCTCGCCGTCGCCATCGCCTTCCGGGCCCGCTTCTGGAATATCGGTGGCGAGGGCCAGCTCTATGCCGGCGCCGTGGGCGCCGCCTTCCTCGGAACGCAGCTCTGGCTGCCCATCGGCCTGATCTGGCCGGCGATGATCCTTGCCGGCGCGCTGGCCGGTGCTGCCTGGGCGCTGCTGCCCGCCTATCTGCGCACGCGCTTCAAGGTCGACGACGTGGTGACCACGCTGCTGCTGAACTTCATCCTGCTCTACGGCATTTCGGCGCTGCTCGACGGGCCGTGGAAGAATCCGCGCAGCGCCTATCCCACCTCGCCCCCGATCCGCCCCGAGGCCCAGTTCCCCATCCTGCCGGGCACGGAGCAGCTCCATCTCGGCGTGCTGGTGGCGCTGCTTGCCGTTCCCATCCTCTGGTTCATCCTGAACCGCACCACCTTCGGTTTCGCCGTCAAGGCGGTGGGCGAGAATGCCCGCGCCGCGGCCTATGCCGGCATCTCGACCGCCCGCACCATCCTCGCCACCGCCGCGCTCTCCGGCGCGCTGGCCGGGCTCGCCGGCGCGGGCGAGGTCGGCGGCGTGCACTACCAGGTGATGGCCGACCTTTCCCCCGGCTATGGCTATACCGGAATCGTCATCGCCATGCTGGCACGGCTCAATCCGCTGGGCGTGTTGCCGGCCGCGATCTTCTATGCTGCCATGATCACGGGCGCCGAGGGCATGTCGCGGGCGACGGGCGTTCCCGTCTTCCTCGCCGATGTGATCCAGGGCGTCTCGCTGCTGACGATGCTGACGGCGCTGCTCTTCACCCAATACCGGCTGCGCATCGCCGGAAGCCACCCCGGCACGGCCCGCCATGCATGATCTTCTGGCTCAGCTCCTTCAGGTCGGCTTCTTCGCGGCGCTGATCCGCATCGCAACACCCCTCATCTTCGCCACCCTCGGCGAGCTCCTGGCCGAGCGCTCGGGCGTGCTGAATCTCGGGGTTGAAGGCATCATGCTCTTCTCGGCCATGACCGGATTCACCGCCAGCTATTACAGCGGCAGCCTCTGGACCGGCGTGGCGGCCGCAGCGGCGACCGGCGCCGTCATGGGCCTGCTTATGGGGCTCCTGACCGTGACCCTCGGCCTGTCGCAGCATGTCTCGGGGCTCGGGGTCACCATGCTCTGCTCAGGCTTCGCCTTCTTCTTCTACCGCCTCATCTTCGGCGAGCCCTCCCAGCCCCCCAGCATCCAGCCCTTCCGGGCGCTCCCCATCCCGGGCCTGAGCGACCTCCCTTTCATCGGCCCAGTCCTGTTTAACCAGTTCGCCCTCAGCTATCTGGCCTTCGCCGCCGTTCTTCTGGCAGCCCTGGCCCTGGCCCATACGCCCTGGGGCCTCAGCCTGCGCACGGTGGGCGAAAATCCCCGCGCGGCGGATGCGGCGGGGGTCAATGTGGCCCGCATCCGCTATCAGGCGCTGCTGCTCTCCGGCGCGCTGATGGGGATCGGGGGCGCCTATCTCTCGATCGCGCAGTACAACGCCTTCACCTTCGGCGTCATCTCCGGGCGCGGCTGGGTCGCAATCGCCCTCGTCGTCTTCGGCCAGTGGCAGCCCTGGCGCAGCACGCTGGGCGCGCTTCTGTTCGCCTTCATCGACGCCCTCCAGCTCCGCCTGCAGGCGAGCGGCCTGATCCACGTGCCCTATCAGATCTTCCTAATGCTCCCCTTCGTGCTGACGATCGTCGCCATGGCGCTGGTCTCCCGCAACGCCCGCGCGCCCGCAGCCCTCCTCATCCCCTTCCGGCGCGAGGAGCGCTGAGGGTGCTCAGCTTCCGCCGCGGCGATCATCGAGGTCGCGCTGGCTCTGCGCGGCGGCCTCGTCGGCACCGCTCCGGTCGCTGTAGAAGATCAGGGCCATCAGCCCGGCGCCAAGCGCGCTGCTGATGAGAATGCCGAGGCCCGCGGCGATCGCGATATGGGGATTGTTGCCCAGCGCATCGAGCCAGCCCAGGCCCCAGGCGGCGAGCATGAAGAGGACGACCACGCCGAGGCAGATTAGAATGAACCACATGATCCATCTCATGGCCGTGTCCTGTCTTGCATCGCGGGGGAATTCTACCTCTGAACTCCCGCCGGCAGGCCAGCGTTCCCTGGCCCCCGGGCCCGCCGCCAGCTTCGCAACTGCGGAGGCATGACCTGATGCTCGATCTCATCCTGCGCGGCGCCAATCTGCCCGATGGCCGCGAGAATCATGACATCGCCATCGCCGATGGCCGGATCACGGCGGTCGAGCCCGCGCTCAAGGCCGAGGCGGCGCGGGAGATCGATGCGCGCGGCCGGCTGGTGACGCCGCCCTTCGTCGATGCCCATTTCCACATGGATTCGACCTTGAGCCTCGGCCGGCCGCGGCTCAACGAGAGCGGCACGCTGCTGGAGGGGATCGCGCTCTGGTCGGAGCTGAAGCCGCATCTGGAGGTCGAGACCATCAAGGCGCGCGCCCATGAGCTTTGCCGCTGGGCGATCGCGCGCGGCAGTCTCGCCATCCGCAGCCATGTGGATATCTGCGACGACGAGCTCCTCGCGGTCGAGGCCCTGCTCGAGGTGAAGCGCGAGATTAGCCCCTTCCTCGACCTCCAGCTCGTCGCCTTTCCGCAGGATGGCTTCCTGCGCCATGCCTCGGCGCGGGAGAACCTGCTGCGCGCCCTCGACAAGGGCGTGGATGTCGTGGGCGGCATCCCCCATTTCGAGCGCAGCATGGCCGAGGGCGCGCGTTCGGTCGCCGAGCTCTGCGAGATCGCCGCCGAGCGCGGCCTCCCCGTCGACATGCATTGCGACGAGACCGACGATCCCCTGTCGCGCCATGTGGAGAGCCTGGCCTATGAGGCCCAGCGCCTCGGCCTCGAAGGCCGCGTCACCGGCTCGCATCTCACCTCCATGCACTCCATGGACAACTACTATGTCAGCAAGCTGATCCCCTTCATGCGCGAGGCGGGGTTGCATGTAGTGGCCAATCCGCTGATCAACATCACCCTCCAGGGGCGCCACGACAGCTATCCCAAGCGCCGCGGCATGACCCGGGTCAAGGAGCTGATGGCGGCGGGGCTCAATGTCGCTATGGGCCATGACTGCGTCATGGACCCCTGGTACAGCCTCGGCTCCCACGACATGCTGGAGGTCGCCCATATGGGCCTGCATGTGGGCCAGATGACGGGGACGGCGGAGATGGGCGCCTGCTTCGAGGCCGTGACCGCGAACGCCGCCCGGGTGCTGCGCCTGGAGGGCTATGGGATCGAGCCGGGCTGCAACGCGGATCTCGTCGTGCTGCAGGCGGCCGATCCCATCGAGGCGCTCCGCCTCAAGCCCGCCCGGCTCCATGTCCTGCGCCGCGGGCGGGTCATCGCCGAGACGCCGCCGGTTGCGGCCACGCTCTATACGAACCAGGCGCCCGAACGCGTGGACTTCGCCCGCCCCGCCTGAGGCAAATGCGTGCCGGCGGGTGACCTGCCGAGGATCCAGAATGTCGCAAAGCAGCCGATTCACCGGTTGAGCTTGTGGTACTCCGGGTTCGGCATCATGTCGGTGGCCGAGGCCATGCGGTTCGACATGTTGAAGAAGGCCGCGGTCTCGGCCAGGTCGAAGATGTCCTCGTTGCTGAGGCCCACGGCGCGAAGAGCGGCGCGGTCCTCCTCACCCACCAGATAGGTCATCGTCGTCAGCTTCCAGGCGAAGTCGAGCATGGCGCGCTGGCGCTCGTCGAGCTTGGCGGTGCGATAGTTCATCGCCAGCATCTCGCCGAGCTCGGGATCGCCCGAGAGCTGCCGCACGGCCTGCCCATGGGCGACGAGGCAGTAGTAGCAGTGATTGGCGCAGGAGACGACCACCGCCACCATCTCGCGCTCGAGCTTGCTCAGCCCCGAAGGTGCCAGCATCAGCTCGTTCGACATGGCGCGGAAGTTCCGCATCTTGTTGGGCCTGAGGCTGTAGGCCCTGAGCACGTTCGGAATGAAGCCGATCTTCTCGACGCACTTGTCGAACACGGCCTTGATGTCGTTGTCGAGCTCCGCTGGATCGGGCACGCCGAGGGCGGAGACGTGATCGGGCTGAGGCATGGCGGCTCCCTTTCATTGAAATCGGCGGGCCAGCTCAGCTCCCGCAGGACGTCTCTGCTCGTCGAGCATCCTGCCGATATAGGCTGGGCGGCCGAAGGAAGACCTGGCCCGTCATGAAACACCGCGCTTGGTCGGCGGCAATGACGGATAGTCCTCGAACCAAAAAGATGCCTGCCTTCGGGTTATGGTGCCGAGGGACGGCAGAGGGAAGTGCGAAGTGATGACGATGTCGTTCTCGGCACAGGCCTCGAGGAAGCTCCAGCGTGTGCGGCGCGCCAGGTCGGGGTCGGTGTCATGCCGGAAATTCCAGTCGGGATAGACGCACTGCATCGGCCAGTGCATGAGGTCGCCAGAGAAAACCGCTTCCTCGTCGCCGGAACGAATCCGAATCGCGACATGCCCCGCTGTGTGGCCAGGCGTCGGTTGCAGACTTACTTCATCATCGACGGCATAATCCATATCGACAGCAACGACCCGGCCAGCCTCGATAATCGGCAGCACATTGTATTCGTAGACCCGGTCTCCCGGGTCATTGCGCCCTGCTTCGGCAGCTTCCAGTTCGCGGCGCGCCATGATGTAGCGGGCATTGGGAAAGGTCAGGACCCAGCGACCATTCACCAGTCGCGTGTTCCAGCCGCAGTGATCGACATGGAGATGCGTGCAGAGAACGAAGTCGACTTGCTCCGGCGCGACGCCCGCCAGCGCCAACTGCCCAAGAAACGTATTGTCGTTGCGGTCGTTCCAATGCGGGAAATACTCGCACATCTTGTTGTTGCCGACGCAACCATCGACGAGGATCGTGTGGCGACGGGTCTGCACGAGATAGGATTGGATCGGCATGATGAGTTGCCCGGTCACGGGTAACAGCGATTTCGGTATGAGCCAATGAAGATGGGGCCGGATGGCTTCGTCCGTGCTGTCGGGAAACCACTCCGCCGGCGTTCTCAGCGGGTCTGACATCTCCAGGATCCGTGTTACCCGGATCTCTCCGATTTCCAGCTATCCATGGGATTTTCCCTGCTGTGAATCGCGATTTCTTGCAGCAGCCTAGGCGTCAGGGCCGCGCAGGGCAATGTCGAGAAACGAGATGATGGCGCTGGCCGAAAGCGGCGGCCGACCGGGTCAGAGAGTCCTCAACCGCAGCAGCGCGATCTTGTGAACCTCGTGGAGGGCGGTGCGGAACTCCGCCGCCTCATCATGGCCGATCCGCCGCTCGAAGGCGGCCAGGATCTCGGCGCGGCTGCGGCCCTTGACCGCCATGATGAAGGGAAAGCCGAACTTCGCCTTATAGGCCTCGTTGAGCGCGGTGAAGCGCTGGAATTCCGCGGGGCTGCAATCGCCGAGGCCCGCCCCGGCCTGCTCGGTTGCCGATTGCGTGGTGAGCTCGCCCCGCATGGCGAGGCGGCCCGCGAGATCGGGATGGGCCCTGAGCAGAGCGAGCTGGCGGTCCGGAGGTGCTGCCTCCACCGCTTCGGCCATCGCGGCTTGCAGCCCCTCCGCCGTGTCCTGCGCTTCCGTCAGCCCTGTGTCGAAAACCGCCTCGGCGATCCAGGGCGAATGCTCGTAGACCGGCCCATAGGCGGCGAGGAAGGCCACCCGGCTCATGCCGCGCGGGGCCTGCTGCAGCTTGTGGCGCGCCATGGAGGCCGTGCCGCTACTTCCCCTTGCCCAGGATCGCCTCGCGGCGCGCGAGGCTCTCGGCGGGCCAGAGCTTCTGCATGTCGTAATAGACCTCGACGGCGGGCACACCCTCGGGCAGCCGCAGCCAGGGCAGCTTGGAGCGGGTGAAGATATGGACATCCGGTGACAGCGCGCTGGGCTCGTCCAGCGTGCCCACGCGCACGAAGCGAAGCGCCGGGCGGCGGCCGTAGTCGCTCCAGACCGCCGTGCGGCATTTGGGGCAGCGATAGATGTCATGGGGCCGCCCGCTATCGGTGGGCATCGAGACCGCCTCGAGCTCACCCGAGAGCTGCTCGATCCGATCGGTCTCGATCAGGGCATTGATGACGAAGGCGCTGCCCGTCTGCCGCTGACAATCGAGGCAATGGCAGCAATGCACGAACATTGGCGCGGATGTGAGACGATAGCGCACCGCCCCGCAGGAGCAGCCGCCTTCCAGACTGACGCTCATCGGATCTCTCCAGCTGTCCGAGACGAGCGCGAGTCTAGCCGGCGAAAAACCCGCGGCAAGATCCTGCTTGTGGCGCCGCCCAGGACCCCTTCGACTATATCGACGCGTTTGATAATCGGGGTCCGGGCTCAGCAAAGCGGGAGTCGCGCTTATCACCTAATGCATTGATAAATAATAATTATATAAGCTTCCATCCAAGGCGGATAAAAAGCGCCTCCGAGCCGGAGATTCCGGCCCATTATCAAGCAATTGTTGAAGATATTTCACTTTGACTCTCGTTTGTCGACCCTGCCGGCTGTGCGATGCTGAGATTGGATTGTTCTGAACCCAATGTGGGGACCCGCATTGGAGGAGACGGGAAATGGGACAATTGACGACGCATGTTCTCGATACCGCCGCCGGGCTTCCGGCCGCGGGCGTCCGGATCGACCTCCACCGGGTCGGGGCGAGCGGCGTGCCGGCCGGCCGTACGACGCTCTTTTCCGCGGTCACGAATGCCGATGGCCGGTGTGATGCTCCGCTGCTCGAGGGAAGCGCTATTTTGGCCGGGATCTATGAGCTCGTCTTTCACGCCGGGCCCTATTTCGCTGGCCGGGGCGAAACGCTGCCGAGCCCGCCTTTCCTGGACGAGGTCGTGATCCGCTTCGGCATCGCCGATCCCGCCCAGCACTACCATGTGCCGCTGTTGATCTCGCCCTACGCCTATTCCACCTATAGGGGGAGTTGAGCGCGCGCATGAGCGGCCGCATCAGGTTTCTTCTGGGCACGGAACGACGCGAGGTCGAGGTCGCCGACCCGACCATGACGGTGCTCAACTATCTGCGGCTCGTCGAACAGCGCACCGGCACCAAGGAAGGCTGTGCCGAGGGCGACTGTGGTGCCTGCACCGTGGTGCTGGCGGAGCTCGGTCACGACCATCTCGCCTATCGCGCCGTCAACTCCTGCATCCAGTTCCTGCCCTCACTCGACGGGAAGCAGCTTCTGAGCGTCGAGGATCTGGCCAGCTCCCGCAGCGTCCTGCACCCGGCCCAGCAGGCCATGGTCGAGTGCCACGGCTCCCAATGCGGCTTCTGCACCCCCGGTTTCGTCATGTCGCTCTTCGCGCTCTTCCATGCGCCCGGCCACCTGGATCGCCGGCGGATCGACGACGCGCTCGCTGGCAATCTCTGCCGCTGCACCGGCTACGGGCCCATCATCGCCGCGGCGAGCCGGATGAAGGAGATCGCAGACGGCGATCGATTCGACGAAGCCGAGGCCGAGACGGTCCGCGCCCTGCGGGCTCTCCGGGGCCAGCCCGGCGAGGCGGGAGAGGCCCCCGATGGCCGCCGCTGGTTCGCCCCGCGGCGGATCGAGGACTTGGCGGAGCTCGTCCTCAGCTTCCCCGAGGCCTCTCTGGTGGCCGGGGCCACCGATGCCGGTCTCTGGGTCACCAAGCAGCATCGCCGCCTCGATCCGGTGATCTATCTGGGCGAGGTCGAGGAGCTCGCCCGCATCGCGGTCGGGCCCGAGACGATCGAGATCGGCGCCGGGGTCACCTATGACCGCCTGCAGGAGGTGATCGCCGCGGACTACCCCGATTTCGCTGAGCTGCTGCGCCGGCTCGGCTCAACCCAGATCCGCAATTGCGGCACCATGGGCGGCAATATCGCCAATGGCTCGCCCATCGGCGACAGCCCGCCGCCGCTGATCGCGCTCGGCGCCCGGCTGGTGCTGCGCCGCAGCGCGGCGCGGCGCGAGATCGCGTTGGAGGATTTCTTCCTCGACTACGGCAAGCAGGATCGCCGGCCGGGCGAGTTCGTGGAGAGCATCCGCCTGCCGCGGCGCGATCCGGCCTGGCGCTTCGCCTGCTACAAGATCTCCAAGCGCTTCGATCAGGACATCACCGCCTCCCTCGGCGCCTTCAACCTGAAGCTCGCGGGCGGGGGCGTGGCCGATATCCGGATCTGCTTCGGCGGCATGGCCGCGATCCCCAAGCGCGCGCGGGAATGCGAGGCGGCCCTCATCGGCCGGCCCTGGAGCCTCGATACCGTGCGGGAGGGACAGGCAGCGCTCCGGCGCGACTACACGCCCATTTCCGACATGCGGGCGAGCCGCGGATATCGCGCGCTGGCAGCAGAGAACCTCCTGCTCAAATTCTTCCACGAGACCGGCGAGGGTGCCGCCCTCACCCGCACGCGGATCCTGCAGCCGGCGGGCCCGAGCCATGGATAAGCGCCTGCCTAGAGACAGGATTGCCGGCGGGGCCCATCAGGCGATCGCCCATGACAGCGCGGCCAAGCATGTGACCGGCGAGGCCCTCTATATCGACGATATTCCGGCCCCGCCGAACCTCGTGCATCTCTTCGCCGGCACCGCGACCAAGGCTCATGCCCGGCTGACCAGGCTCGATCTCGCGGCCGTCCGCGCCGCGCCGGGCGTCGTCGCCGTTCTCACCGCCGAGGACATTCCCGGCACCAACGACGTGAGCCCCGTGGGCGCGGGCGACGATCCCATCTTCTGCGAAGGCGAGGTCGTGTTCCTGGGCCAGGTGCTCTTCGCCGTCGCCGCCGAGAGCTTCGATTCCGCCCGCGCCGCCGCGAAGCTCGCGGTGGCGGAGTATGAGGAGCTGCCGGCGCTGCTCACCGTCGAGGCGGCGCTCCAGGCCGGCAGCTTCCTGCTGCCGGACCATGTCATGCGCCGAGGCGATGCGGCGGCGGCCATCAGAGGCGCGCCCGGGCGCCTTGGCGGGCGCCTCGCCATCGGCGGCCAGGATCACTTCTATCTGGAAGGACAGGTCTCCCTCGCTTTGCCCCAGGAGGATGGCGACGTCCTGATCCATTGCTCCACCCAGCATCCCTCGGAAGTGCAGCAGGGTGTGGCCCACGTCCTGGGCCGGCCGCGGAATGCCGTCACCGTCGAGGTACGCCGCATGGGCGGAGGGTTCGGCGGCAAGGAGACCCAGGCCGCGCAATGGGCCGCCATCGCCGCGCTCGCCGCGGTCAAGACGGGCCGCCCGGCCAAGTTCCGCTTCGAGCGGGACGACGACATGATCATGACCGGCAAGCGCCACGATTTCCTGATCGACTACGATGTCGGCTTCGATCGCGAGGGCCGCATCCTCGGCATCGAGTTCATGCAGGCCTGCCGCGGCGGCTGCTCGGCCGATCTCACCGGCGCCATCGCCGACCGCGCCATGTTCCACGCCGATAACGGCTACTACCTCGACCAGGTGGCCATCACCTCCCACCGCTGCCGGACCAACACCGTCTCCAACACCGCCTTCCGCGGCTTCGGCGGACCGCAGGGAATGATGGGTATCGAGACGGTGATGGAGGCGATCGCGCGGCGTCTCGGCAAGGACCCGCTGGAGATCCGCAAGCTCAACCTCTACGGAAAGGGCGAGCGCAACATCACGCCCTATCATCAGACCGTCGAGGAGAATGTCCTGCCGGAGACCATCGCGGCCCTCGAAGCCGACGCCGATTATGCCGGGCGGCGGCGCGCCATCGCCGCCTTCAATGCCGAGAGCCCCTGGCTCAAGAAGGGCCTGGCGCTGACGCCGGTCAAGTTCGGCATCTCCTTCACCACGAGCCATCTCAACCAGGCCGGCGCGCTCATCCACATCTATACCGATGGCAGCATCCATCTGAATCACGGCGGCACCGAGATGGGCCAGGGCCTGTTCGTCAAGGTGGCCCAGGTCGTCGCCGAGGAGCTGCAGGTCGATCTCGACCGCATCAAGATCACCGCCACCAGCACCGGCAAGGTGCCCAACACCTCCGCGACCGCCGCCTCCTCGGGCTCCGACATTAACGGCATGGCCGCACTGGCCGCCGCCCGGACCCTGAAGCAGCGCCTGATCGATTTCGCCGCCGATCGCTACAAGGTCCCTCCCGCCGAGGTGCGATTCCTTCCCGGACGCATCGCCATTGGCGCCCCCGGGCGCATCGTTGAGGAGATCGCCTTTCCCGACCTGATCAAGGAAGCCTGGCTGGCGCGAGTCTCGCTCTCGGCAACGGGCTACTACGCCACCCCCGGGATCTACTACGACCGGAGCACCGCCTCCGGACGACCCTTCTACTACTTCGCCTATGGTGCAGCGGTCAGCGAGGTGCTGGTCGATAGCTTGACCGGCGAATACAAGGTCGCCCGCGTCGATATCCTCCACGATGTCGGCAAGTCGCTGAATCCCGCCATCGACCTCGGGCAGATCGAAGGCGGCTTCATCCAGGGCATGGGCTGGCTCACCAGCGAGGAGCTGGTCTGGGATTCCACCGGTCGCCTCAGGACCCATGCCCCCAGCACCTACAAGATTCCTGCCTGCAGCGATCGGCCGGCGGATTTCCGCATGACGCTGCTGGCGAACGAGAACCGCGAGCCCGCGATCTTCCGCTCTAAGGCCGTGGGCGAGCCGCCGCTCATGCTGGCGATCTCCGTCTTCGCCGCCATCTCCGACGCGATCGCGAGCCTCGCCGGCTACCGACTGCTGCCGGCGCTGGATGCGCCGGCCACTCCGGAGCGCGTACTGCTCGCCGTCGAGGAGATCCGCGCGCGACAGGCCGCGGATCTCACCCGGCAGGACCGACCACGGCATCAGGCGCGCCCGGCCGCAATCCGCCGTGCCCGCAGCGCCGAATAGAGGGGTATTGCACCGAATGAGCGACCCGTCTGCCGATTGGCTTTCTGCCGCGCTGGAATGCCTCGCGCGCGGCAAGGCCTGCATCCTCGTCACCGTCGCGGCGACCGAGGGCTCGGCGCCGCGGGAGGCCGGCACCAAGATGCTGGTCCATCTCGACGGAATCGCCGGCTCCGTCGGCGGCGGCCACCTCGAGTTCAAGGCCGTTGCCGAGGCGCGCAGCCTGCTGCAGACCTTCGCCGCCCCGCGGGCCGGGCTCGTCGATTTCGCCCTCGGCCCCAGCCTCGGCCAATGTTGCGGCGGGCGCGTCACTCTGCTGTTCGAGACCCTGACGGCGGGGGCACTGCCCTGGCTCCAGGCCTGGCAGCAGGCCCCAGGGCATCAAACCCCGGGGCATCAGACCCCCGGGCATCAGGCTCCTGGGGAGCGCGTGCTCCTGACCCGCCTGTCGCCGCTCACCAAGCTCGTGCTGGAGCCGGGCGTCCCCGCCTTCGAGAGCGGCGCCGATCTCTCGGCCGCACTCACCACCCTGGCGCGGAGCGAGACGCCGGCGGTCCTCTTCGATCGCGGGGGCGACGGGCCATGCTATCTTCTCGAGCGGATGGTCGATTCGCGCCAGGAGCTCTATCTCTTCGGCGCCGGCCATGTGGCCAGGGCGCTGGTCGGGATTCTGGCGCTGCTGCGCTACCGGATCCGCTGGATCGATGCCCGCGCCGATATGTTTCCCGAGGTAGTTCCGCCCAATGTCGAGACCGATTGCTCCGGCTTCCCGCGCTACGAGGTCAAGGACGCGCCTCGGGGCTGCTTCTATCTCGTGATGACCCATAGCCACGCGGCCGATCTCGAGATCTGCGACCGGATCCTGGCGCGCGGGGATTTCGGCTATCTGGGCCTCATCGGCAGCGACACAAAGCGCACGAGCTTCCTGCGCCGTCTCAGGGCGCGCGGGCATGGCGAGGCCATGCTGAATAGGCTTGTCTGTCCCATCGGCCTGCCGCAGATCACGGGGAAGGAGCCCGCATCGATCGCGGTCGCCGTGGCGGGCGAGCTTCTCGCGCGCTCCGAGGCGATCGCGCGGGACCGGGTCGCCGCCTCCTCGGCCGCCGGCGGGGAGGGTGTCCGGTCGCCGCAGATGAATAGCCGCTCATGAAAGCCGCCGAGAATCTCATGCGCCGGGCCATCGAATTGTCCGGAGAGTACATGCGCGCAGGGCTGGGCGGTCCCTTCGGCGCCATCATCGTTCGCGGCCAGGAGATCCTGGCCGAGGCGTCCAATCGGGTGACCTCCACCAATGATCCGACCGCCCATGCGGAGGTGGTCGCCATCCGCGAGGCCTGCCGGCGCCTCGGCGGCTTCAGCCTGGCGGGTTGCGAGCTCTATACGAGCTGCGAGCCCTGCCCCATGTGCCTCGGCGCCATCTACTGGTCGCGGCTCGACCGGGTCTATTTCGCCAATACCCGCGAGGATGCGGCGGCCATCGGCTTCGACGACGATGCAATCTATCGCGAGTTCGCCAAGCCGATCTCGGGCCGCAGCCTGCCCTTCATCCATCTGCCTCTGCCGGAGGGAAAGCGCGTCTTCAAGGAATGGGTGGATAAGCCGGACAAGATTCCATACTGATGAATGGCTGAATAAGAAACCAGGGACAGGGGGAGATATGGCGGCGCATTTTCCCGCCGTCACCCCGGCGAAAGCCGGGGTCCAGGATAAAAGGCGCGACCTGCCGCAGCGCTTGTCGCCCTTCCCCCTTGCGGGGGAAAGAGAAGAAGGCCGTCGCCTTCTCCATGCGATACCCGAATCCCGCGGATACGGCTTGAGGGTTCGAACGTGACCGCGCCTCTCCGCCCCACGGCCCCTCTTTTGACGCTCAAGGGAATCGTGAAGCTTTTCCCGGGCATGGTGGCGAACGACCATGTCGATCTCGAGATCCCGCCGGGGGAGATCCATGCCCTTCTCGGCGAGAACGGGGCCGGCAAGAGCACGCTCGTCAAGATCATCTACGGCGTGCTGCAGGCCGATGCCGGCGAGATCTTCTGGCGAGGCCAGCCGATCCGCATCCCGAACCCGCATTTCGCCCGCCATCTCGGCATCGGCATGGTGTTTCAGCATTTCTCGCTCTTCGAGGCGCTTTCCGTCGCCGAGAACATTTCGCTCGCCGTCGAGGACCGGGAGCTGCGCCGCAACCTGAAGCCGCGCATCGTCGAGGTGTCGCGGGCCTACGGCCTGCCGCTGGATCCCGATCGCAATGTGGGCGACCTCTCGGTGGGCGAGCGCCAGCGCATCGAGATCGTCCGCTGCCTGCTGCAGAATCCGAAGCTTCTGATCATGGATGAGCCGACCTCGGTGCTGACGCCGCAGGAAGCGACGAAGCTCTTCGAGACCTTGCGCCGGCTCGCCGGCGAAGGCTGTGCGATCCTCTACATCAGCCACAAGCTGGAAGAGATTAAAGTGCTGTGCGAGCGGGCGACGATCATGCGCCTCGGCAAGGTCGTGGCCGAATGCGATCCCCGGCGCGAGACGGCGCAACGTCTGGCCGAGCTGATGATCGGCACCGAGCTGAAACCCCCGCAGCATGGCCGCCGCGCCGGTGGAGGTGCCGCCCGCCTCACGGTGCAGAACCTCAACCTCGTCTCCGACCAGCAGTTCGGCACCAATCTCAAGGACATCTCCTTCACTGTGGTCGGTGGCGAGATCCTCGGCATCGGCGGCATTGCCGGCAATGGCCAGAACGAGCTCATGGCGGCACTCTCCGGCGAAGCGCTCGCCGAGCGCCCGGAGGTGATTCGCATCGATGGCAAGCCGGTCGGCCATCTGGGCCCTGGCCAGCGGCGCTCGCTCGGCGCCGCCTTCGTGCCGGAGGAGCGCAACGGCCATGGAGCCGTGCGCGATATGAGCCTCGCGGAGAATGCTTTCCTCAGCGGGCACCGCCCGCTCGGCCTCGCGCCCGCCGGCCTGATCGATACCGGCCGGACGCTGGGCTATGCCCGCGATGTGATCAAGGATTTCGACGTGCGCACCCAGGGGCCCGACGCCGAAGCGCGCAGCCTCTCCGGCGGAAATCTCCAGAAGTTCATCGTCGGGCGCGAGATCCTGCAGCGCCCCGGCCTGCTCGTCGTCTCGCAGCCGACCTGGGGCGTCGATGCCGGTGCGGCTGCGGCTATCGACCAGGCCCTCCTCGATCTTGCGGCCAATGGCGCGGCGGTGGTGATCATCTCGCAGGATCTGGACGAGATCTTCGGTCTCTGCGACCGGATCGCTGTCATTGCCGGCGGCCGGCTTTCCCCGGCCCGCCCGGTCGATGAGGTCAGCATCGAGGAGATCGGCCTGCTCATGGGCGGCAGTGCGGCAGCGGCCGGGGGAGGCGTCGATGCTGCTACGGCTTGAGCCGCGCGGCCATCACTCCATTTTGTGGACCTATGCCTCGCCCCTGGTCGCGCTTGCCCTCACTCTCATCGCCAGCGCCTTGGTCTTCGAGATCCTGGGCCGCGACCCCGGCCTCGCGCTCTATACCTTCTTCATCAAGCCGCTGGTCTCGCCGAGCAGCCTGCCCGAGCTCCTGGTCAAGGCGTCGCCCCTCATCCTGATCGGCACCGGCCTCTCCCTCGGTTTCCGCGCCAATGTCTGGAACATCGGCGCCGAGGGACAATACATCCTGGGCGCGCTCGCTGGCGGCGGGCTCGCTCTCTGGTTCTACGACAGCACGAGCCCGTTGCTGCTGCCCGCGATGATCATTGCCGGCGCGCTCGGCGGCATGGCCTGGGCCGCCATCCCCGCCTTTCTGCGCACCCACTTCAACGCCAGCGAGATCCTGACCAGCCTGATGCTGACCTATGTGGCGCAGTTCATCCTGATCTATCTCGTCACCGGTCCCTGGCGCGACCCCGAAGGCTACGGCTTCCCCCAATCGCGCATGTTCTCCGATACCGCCACCATGCCGATCCTCGTGAGCGGCACGCGCATGCATCTCGGCGTGCTCATCGCCTTCATTGTCGTCTTCCTCGGCTGGGGGCTGCTCGGCAAATCCCTGGTGGGATTCCAACTCAAGGTCGTTGGCCAGGCGCCCCGCGCCGCTCGCTATGCCGGCTTCAGCGATAAGGGGCTGGTCTGGCTCGCCATGCTGCTGGGGGGCGGGCTCGCTGGCGCCGCCGGCCTGTTCGAGGTGTCCGGGCCGGTCGGCCAGCTGACGCCCCAGATCTCGCCGGGCTACGGCTTCACGGCGATCATCGTCGCCTTCCTCGGCCGGCTGCACCCTGTCGGCGTGCTCTTCGCGGGGCTGCTGTTGGCGCTTTCCTATCTCGGCGGCGATGCGGCCCAGATCGATCTCGGCCTGCCCAGCGCCGTCACCAACATCTTCCAGGGCATCCTGCTCTTCTTTCTCCTGGGCTCGGATATCCTGATCCTCTACCGCGTGCGCCTCGGCCGGCGCAGGGAGCAGCCGGCCTCATGACCGCGCGACGCATTTCAGACCGACTGCAGCCCACTCTCCCCTCCTACCCGGCGGAGTCTCGGCCCTGTTTTTCTTCCGTCACCCCGGCGAAAGCCGGGGTCCAGGGCGACCAGGGAACTCTTGCAACCCTGGATCCCGGCTTTCGCCGGGATGACGATAAAGAGGGCGAGGCGAAGCCAGTCATCTGCAACCACCCTGACCTGGTGGAGGAGGGTCAGAGTGTGGGGTCCTCAATGCGATCTGCAGCCGGGGCACCGCCATGAGCGGCGTCTCCTGGCTGGTGCCGGTCATCCTGTCGGTGATCAGCGCCTCGACGCCGCTGCTGCTGGCGGCCACGGGGGAGCTGGTGACGGAGAAGTCCGGCGTCCTCAATCTCGGCATCGAGGGCATGATGCTGCTGGGCGCCATCATCGGCTTCGCTGTCACGCTCACGACCGGCAGCGCCATCCTCGGCATCATTGCCGCCGCCGGGGCGGGAATGGCCATGTCCTTCGTCTTCGGGGTCCTGACCCTGCTGCTTCTGGCAAATCAGGTGGCCGCCGGCCTGGCCCTCACCATCTTCGGCACCGGCCTCAGCGCGCTCATCGGCAAGAGCTTCGTCGGCAATGCCGTGCCGGTGCTGCCCAAGCTGAACCTTCCCCTCCTCTCCGGCCTGCCCTTCATCGGCCCGATCCTCTTCCAGCAGGACGCCCTGGTCTATGCTTCCTTCCTGCTGCTGGTGCTGGTGGGCTGGTTTCTCTATCGCACCCGCGCCGGGCTGGTCCTGCGCGCCGTGGGCGATTCCCATGAGGCGGCGCATGCCATCGGCTATCCGGTGATCGCCATACGCTTCGGTGCCGTGCTCTTCGGCGGCATGACCAGCGGTCTGGCCGGGGCCTATATGTCGCTGGTCTATACGCCCATGTGGGCCGAGAACATGACCGCCGGGCGCGGCTGGATCGCCTTGGCGCTGGTGGTCTTCTCGACCTGGCGCCCCGCCCGCCTGCTGCTCGGCGCCTATCTCTTCGGCGGGATCAGCATCCTCCAGATCTATGTTCAGAGCATGGGACTGCCCATCCCTTCGCAATTCCTCTCCATGCTGCCCTATCTGGCGACCGTCCTGGTGCTGGTCCTGATCTCGCGGGACCGGACCCGGATCCGCCTGAACGCGCCGGCCTGCCTCGGCCGGCCCTTCCACGCCACAGGGTGAGAGGCAATCAAGCGGGACCTGCAAAGTAAATTTCGATCCGCTAAACTGTCGCCAAACCGGAAACCGGTTTCAATTCTTGAACAGGGAGACTCGCACGATGCGCAGAAGGACTTTCACCAAGCTACTCGGCGCCACCGCGGCGACCGCGGCCCTCGGCCGCTTCGGCCTTGCCCGGGCGGACGAGCCCTTCAAGGCGGGCTTCGTCTATGTCGGCCCCGTCGCCGATTTCGGCTGGAGCCATCAGCATGATCTCGGGCGCCAGGCCGCCCAGAAGGCGCTGGGAGACAAGCTGAAGACCACCTATGTGGAGAGCGTGAAGGAGGGGCCGGATTCCGAGCGCGTGATCCGCGAGCTCGCGACCGCGGGCAACGGCATCATCTTCACCACCTCCTTCGGATTCATGAATCCGACCATCAAGGTGGCGAAGCAGTTCCCGAACGTGAAGTTCGAGCATGCCACCGGCTACAAGCGGGCGGACAACGTGGCGACCTACAACATCCGCTTCTACGAGGGCCGCTATGTCCAGGGCGTGATCGCCGGCAAGATGTCGAAATCCGGGGTCGTCGGCTATATCGGCTCGGTGCCGATCCCGGAGGTGGTCATGGGCATGAACGCCTTCATTCGCGGCATGCACACGGTCAACCCCCAGGGCAAGATCAAGCTCGTCTGGATCAACGGCTGGTATGACCCGGGCAAGGAAAGCGACGCCGCCAAGGCGCTCATCGACCAGGGCGCCGACATCATCGCCCAGCACACCGATTCCGCGGCACCCCTCCAGGTCGCCGAGCAGCGCGGGGTCAAGGGCTTCGGCCAGGCCTCGGACATGATCAAGTTCGCGCCCAAGGCCCAGCTCACCTCCTCGGTCGACCATTGGGACGAGTACTACACCCAGCGCATTCAGGCGGCCATGGATGGCAGCTGGAAGACCCAGGACATCTGGGGCGGGCTCAAGATCGGCATGCTGCATATGGCGCCCTGGACCAATATGCCCGACGACGTGGCCCAGGCCGCCCAGGCGGCCGAGGATGGCATCAAGGACGGCAGCATCGTGATCTTCAAGGGTCCCATCAACGACCAGGGCGGCAAGGTCAAGGTCGCCGACGGTGCCCAGCTCAGCGATGACGATATCCTCGGCATGAACTGGCTCGCCGAGGGCATCGAGGGAACGCTGCCGCAGTAGCACGGCGGCCGACAGAGGCGAGGGAATGTCTTGGCGAGGCCCTGTTGTCGTATCCGGCGACAACAGGGCCTTGCGCATCCATGGGCTTTGAGCCAGAGGCAAAGGCATGAGCGACCTGACGGGCTTCATCGAAAGGCTGCCCAAATGCGAGCTGCACATGCATGTCGAGGGCAGCCTGGAGCCCGAGCTCATGTTCCAGCTCGCCGCCCGCAACGGCGTCACGCTCCCCTACCCCTCCGTCGAGGCGCTGCGCAGTGCCTATAGCTTCTCCCGGCTGCAGGACTTCCTCGATCTCTACTATCAGGGCATGTCGGTGCTCAGAACCGAGGATGACTTCCACGACCTCGCCGCGGCCTATCTCGCCAGGGTCCACGGTCAGGGTCTCAGGCATGTGGAGATGTTCTTTGATCCCCAGGCCCATATCGCCCGCGGCATTGCGATCGAGACCGTGCTCGGCGGCCTGCAGCGTGCCCTCGACGAGGCGCGGGAGACGAACGGCATCACGAGCCATCTGATCATGTGCTTCCTTCGCCATCTCGACGAGACCGAGGCGGAAAAGACCCTCGATCTGGCGCTGCCGCATAAAGCGCGGATCATCGGCGTCGGCCTCGATTCCACCGAGATCGGCCATCCGCCCAGCAAGTTCGCCCGGGTCTTCAAGCGCGCGCGGGAGGCAGGCTTGCGCCTCGTCGCCCATGCCGGCGAGGAAGGACCGCCGGACTATGTCTGGGAGGCGATCGATCTCCTCGGGGTCGATCGCATCGATCACGGCAACCGCGCGCTGGAGGACAAAGCGCTGGTTGCCCGCCTTGCCCGCGACCGGATTCCCCTGACGGTCTGCCCGCTCTCCAATCTCCGGCTTCGCGTCGTCAAGGACATGGCCGATCATCCTCTGAAGCGCATGCTGGACCAGGGGCTCTTCGTCACCCTCAATTCCGACGATCCGGCCTATTTCGGCGGCTATCTCAACGAGAATTACGAGGCCGTGCAGCAGGCCCTCGGCCTCGGACGCGAGGAGATCGCGGAGATCGGCCGCAACGGCTTCGCGGCCTCGTTCCTGTCGGCCAGCGACAAGCTCACGGCCCTCGACGTCTTCGAGCGCGCGCTTGCCGGCCCATGACCGAGCCGCAGAAAAAAATGTCCAAGCTCTCCGATATCATAGGAACCGTCCCCCAGTGGCTGAGCGCCGCGGCGGCCTTGGGCATCCTCTATATGACGGTCACCGGGCTGAAGGCCGCCAAGCCGATCCTCGAGAACGCCGCGCTGCGTGAGGAGAATGCGCAGCTCCGGCTCGACACCAGCAAGAATCTCGCTTTGCTGAATCAGGCGAAGCAGGCGGTCGCCGCGCAGTCCGCCGGTACCTGGCGCTATGTCTGCG
>DATBBO010000556.1:0-13844 GCA_036270995.1 Dongiaceae bacterium
CGGAAAAATTGCTTGCAGCTATCCTCCGGAAGGGTGGGGCCTCCGATATACGCGGGGTTGTCCAGCATCCTTCATGCGCCTGATACATTATTGCCACAGGATGCGGTCGACACCGCTTCCCTTCGCGGCAGCGCTGACCGATGGCGGCGGCGCGCCGGGCTGGCATAATGGCGGCCATCGAGCAGCCGGTGAGGAAGGTCATGGGAATAAATTCGAATAAGACGTCGAAACTGGGTCTCGCTGTTCTGGCACCTGCAGCCCTTCTGCTGGGTGCCACGGTTCTCTTCGCCCGACCAGCCGCAGCCCAGCAAGCGCTGACGGTCGATCAGATCCGCGCCTGCCTCTGCGAGGATCAGGCGATGGCGGTCTTGCGCCAGCGCAATGACGCGGCCAAGGCCAAGTACGATTCCCTGACCACGCGCGAGAACACGCTCAGTACGCAAATCGATCAGTTGCAGAGCACGATGACGGCCAGCGACCTGGCGGCCCAGGATCAGCTCCGCGAGCTCATCGATATCCGCACGAGCATATCGCAGGACCGGATGAGGAATGCGCTCCCGGCCTGGGAGGGGGCGGCCCAGCAGCTGAACACGGTGGT
Organism: Dongiaceae bacterium; assembly: GCA_036270995.1. Lineage (GTDB taxonomy): Bacteria > Pseudomonadota > Alphaproteobacteria > Dongiales > Dongiaceae > DASXQK01. The sequence goes on from DATBBO010000556.1 coordinate 599, forward strand.
CGCGGACTACAACGCCAAATGCACCAAGCCGATGTACCAGATCGACCTCGATCAGGCCCGGAAGAATCTGACCTGCCCGCCAGTCCCGTAGACTTCTAGGACTCTTCCCACCAGCAGGTGAGCGCGAGCTGAGCGGCGGTGTTGGCGACGGTGGCGAGGCAGGTGGCCGCCTTGCCTTCGGGGATGAAGACCGCCATCCGCAGCATGTAGTGGGCGTGGCCGGCGCCGGGCAGGCGCTCGGAGTTGAGCCGCACGATATTGGCGCCGAACTGAAGGAAGACCTCCGAAAGCCGGGCGATCAGCCCGGGGCTGTCCTTGCCCGTGATCTCGATGCGATGGGTGATGTGGGCCTGCTCGGCATGGATCGGGTGATAGCCGAAGGGCGTGACCGAGATCTTGGCCTTGGCGAGCGCCGGCAGACGGGCGAGCTCCGCCTCGACGGAGGCGAGCGATACCTCCGCAGGCAGCTCGCAGACCGCGTTGAACTCCGCCGCCCCGCCGAGCACGGCAAAGGTCGTATCGCCGAGATTGGCCCCGATCTCGTAGAGGCATCCGGTGATCGCGGCGATCAGGCCGCGATCGTCCTCGCAGAGCACCGAAATGAGCGCAACCATGTCCATGGCTCTAGCCTGCCACAAGAATGGGAATCAGACGACGTTCAATTCGACGATCGGCTCGCCCCTCAGCACCCGCTCATAGCCGAAGCGGGTGAGGTCGATGCTTCGATAGGCGCCGTGGGTGATGAGCTCAGCCGTGGCTCGCCCGACCGCGGGGGATTGCTGCAGGCCGTGGCCGCTGAAGCCGTTGGCGAAATAGAAATTGCCGATCGCGGGATGGGGACCCAGGATCGCGTTCTGGTCGAGCGTATTGTAGTCGTAATGCCCCGCCCAGGCCCGGACCAGCTTGATGGCCTCGAAGGCGGGCACGCGCTCGGCCAGGGTCGGCCAGACCACATCCTCGAACAGGCCGTAGTCGATCTCGAAATCAAAGCAGTCGGGATCCTGCTCCTCCGGTGGAGAGACGCCGCCGATGAAATTGGCGCCCTCGGGACGGAAATAGACTCCGCTGGGGTCGATCAGCAGCGGTGCGCGCTCGATGGGCGCCTTGCAGTCGAAAACGAAGACGAAGCGCTTGCGCGGGCGGATCGGAAGCTCGATGCCGGCCATGGCCGCCACCTCATGGGCGTGATAGCCGGCGCTGTCCACCAGGCTGCCGCAGGCGACGCGCCCGCCTTTGGCCAGTGTCAGGGCCTCGATGCGATTGCCACGCCGCTCCAGCCCCACCGCCTCGTCGGTCAGATAGACCGCGCCGAGGGATCGGGCCTTGCGGCGGAAGGCCTGAAGCAGGCTATAGGGATCGACCCACCCTTCATTGGAAAGGCCGAGACAGCCGCCGGCAAGGTCATCCACCTTCAACCAGGGAAACCGTGCCTTGAGCGCCGAGGGTGCCAGCAGCACGTTATCGGCCCCGAGATCGCGCTGGGTCTTGTGGTTGGTCTCGAGCGTGTCGATCCCCGCGGGGGTGGCCAGGAAGAGGTAGCCCCATTCGGTGAAGGGGATCGAGGGCGCCTCGCCCTCGACACTGAGATAGTCGCCCACATGCTTCACGAACTCGGCGCCGAAGCTCGACATGGCGATGTTCTCCGGCGTCGAGAACTGCTGACGGATCCCGCCGGCGGAGCGCGAGGTCGCCGCATCGGCATAGGTGGAATCCTTCTCGACCACGACGACGCGGCCGCCGAAGCCCATGGGGCCGAGCAGGAAATAGGCGATGGCGCTGCCGACCACGCCGCCGCCGACGATGGCGACATCGCAAGCCTGGGTCATGGCCTGGCTTTATCCTGCAAAACGGGGCTCGACCAGACCGCGGACGCCTGGCTGGCAGGCGAAGAGGCTGCCCGAGAGGGGCGCCTCCTTCAGTTGCTGGCGGCCCAGGTCGAAGGAAGCAGAGGTGATATAGAGGGTGTCGAGAGCGGCACCGCCGAAAGCGACGGAGGTCGGCCGCGGCACCGGCAGCTCGATCACCCGGTCGACGGCGCCGTCGGGGCTGTAGCGGGTCACCCGCCAGCCATCCCAATGACAGCACCAGATCCCGCCCTCGGCATCCACCGTCATTCCGTCGGGGAGGCCCTGGCCCTCGGGAACGGCGGCGAAGAGGCGACGCGGGCCAACCCTGGCGCTCGAGGGGTCGATGTCGTAGCGATAGATCTTGGCAGCGTTGCTGTCGGCGAAATAGCACACCCGCCCGTCAACGCTGAAGGCCGGCCCGTTGGGGCAGATGAACTTGCTGTCAACCTTGGTCACCTTGCCCTTGGGGGTCAGCCGGTAGAAGACGCCGACCGGCCGCGTCTCCTTGCGATCGCCCACGCCCGTCCAGAGATTGCCCTGACGGTCGCATTTGGCGTCGTTGAACATGAGCTGGCGCATCTCCGAGACGGGCTTGGCCAGGCGCTTGAGGCTGCCGGTCTTGGGATTGACCGCAAAGATGGCGCGTTGGTCCAGCACGACCATTGCCCCGTCATGGCGGAAGACCATGGCCCCGATATAGCCCTTGAGGGCGGCCTTCACCCTCGTATTGCGACCGGTGGCGGGGTCGAAGCGGTAGATCGCGGGCTTGCGCAGGTCGAGCCAGTAGAGCCGGGCCTCCTGTTCTTGCCACAGCGGCCCCTCGCCCAGGACGCTGCGCATCTTCACCACGCATTCCACCTCAGACATGCCGGTTCCCCCTGTTTCTTGGCCGCCCGATCTAATCCCATCCCGGGACGGGCCACAATGCTTCGGTAACAATCCTCTTGCCCAATGGCGGCGGCGGACCCATCCTTTGTTGATGAGCCGAGCTTTCATCAAGGAAGACGATTCCAACACCTCCGCTGAGGAGCTGCCGGAACGGCCGCAGAGCCCGCATCCCAACTACGTGACGCCGGGCGGGATTACCGCCTTGCAATCTCAGCTTGCCGAGTTGCAGGAACAGCGTCGCCAGCTCCTGGAGCATCCGGATGCGATCCTGGCCCAGGAACATCTGAAACCCGTCGAGCGGGATATCCGCTACTTCCAGGAGCGGATCGAGCGCGCGGTGGTCATCGATCCCGCCAGCCAGCCCCGTGACAAGGTCAGCTTCGGCGCCCTCGTCTCGACGGTGGATGACGACGACACCAAGCGGCGCTTCACTATCGTGGGGGAGGACGAGGCCGATCCTGCCGTGGGCAAGATCAGCTGGGTCTCGCCCCTTGCCCGCGCGCTGACGGGTGCCGCGGTGGGAGACAGCGTGGTCTGGAAGCGGCCCGCGGGCGACAAGACCCTCGAGATCACTGCAATCGAGTATTAGCCTGCTCTGCCAATCGTTTGCCGCCACCGAGCGCGGCCAGCAAATAGAGCGCGCCGCCCACCAGCGTCGAGCCGGCGATGCAGCAACCCTGCGCCAGGGTCGCCAGGCTGAAGCCCGTGACCCCGGACAAGCCCAGGAGCTGGAAGGCCAGGACCAGGGCATATTGGAGCGCGCCGATATTGCCCGGCGCGGCGGGAATGAGCGCCGCCAGGCAGGACATCCCCATGACCAGCAACATGGGAAGCAGGCCGAGATTGGTGCCTAAAGAGCGGGCCAGGAGCCAGTAGGTCGTCGTATCGGCGGTCCAGACGATGGCGGTGGCCAGCACGAGGAAAGCCACCTCCCTGGTTCCGGTGATGAGGTGGAGCCCCTCGGCCAGCGAATGCAAATGCCGCTCCAGGAAGGTGACGGCGCGGGGCAGCGGCTTGTGCCGCAGCCGGAGAAGGAGCAGGAGCAGGATGACCAGCACCACGCAGCCAACGGCAACCAGCTCGACCACATGAAGGATCGGGCCGATCCGGCTGTCGCCGCTGCTGTGAAGAGCCCAGATCCCGGCGAAGATGAAACCGACGAAGACCACGACGTCGAACAGGCGCTCCACCACGATGGTGCCTATAACCGATAGCCGCGAGATGCGGTGGCGCCGTCCCAGGAAGTCGGCGCGCACCAGTTCCCCCAGCCTTGCGGGAAGCAGGTTGTTCGCTGCATAGCCCACCAGCAGCCCATGGAAAACCTGGCCGAAGCTGAGCCGGCGCACCGGCGCCAGCAGGATGCTCCAGCGCCAGCTCCGCAGCATGAGCGCCACCCAATAGGTTGCGATTGCGGCGGCCAACCAGCTGAGGCGGACCTGCGCCAACTCGGCGCCGAGCCCGGCGATATCGATGCGGGCGATGGCAAGCCAGAGGAGGGCGATCCCGATCGCAAGGCTGACGGCGACCTGGAACAGGCGATGGCGCAGGATCTTCATTGGGGGCGGATAAGAGGACCGAGGAGAGGTTCTGTCAACGCGCCAAGAGACCCTGTTCCAGCTTCCCGCAGCGATTCCGGGTTGACAGAACTGGTCGGGTAAGCTTATTTGAATCTCGCGCCGATTTGAGCAGTCAGCTTGCGGGCGCGTTATAAATGCGGCTAAAGCGATACGAGCTCCGCTCGGCGCCCATGCCGCAGCGGAGTTTTTTATTGGCCCTGGTCCGGGGCGGTATCGGACCCGCGGGAATTTGAAGGGCAGCTTGCGGCCGCGTAATCCCACGCTAAAGCGCCACGGGGAATTGCTCCGTGGGCCCGAATTTGACGGGTGCGGAGCGTTCCTAATTCCTCCCCGCCCGTCGCAGCAAGCCTTCCACGCGAGTGGAAGCGCAATGGAGCGCAGGCGATGGAGTATTTCCCGGTCTTTCTCGACCTGAAGCGCCGCCCGGTCCTCATTGTCGGCGGCGGCGAACTGGCGCTGCGCAAGCTCCGCCTTCTGCGGAAGGCGGGTGCCGAGATCACCGTGGTGGCGCCTCGCATTCTCCCGGAGATCGAGGCCTCGGCTGCCGCTCTCAGGCGCCGCGGCTTCGTCGATGGCGATGTCAGCGGCCAGACCATCATCTTCGCCGCCACCGGCATCGAGGCGGTGGACGATCGGGTTGCCGAGGCCGCACGCTGGGCCAATCTGCCGGTCAATGTGGTCGACAGGCCGGCGGCCTCGAGCTTCATCCTCCCGGCCATCGTGGAGCGCGATCCCATTGTCGTCGCCATTTCCAGCGGCGGCGCCGCCCCGGTGCTCGCCCGTCGCCTGCGCGAGGCCATCGAGCGCCTGCTACCGGCGCGCCTCGGCCGGCTCGCCAGTTTCGCCGACAGCTTCCGCGGTGCTGTCCGTGGGCTGCTGCCCCATGCGACGGCCCGCCGGCGCTTCTGGGAACGCTTCTTCGAAGGCCCGGTCGCCGAATCGGTGCTGGCGGGGGAGGAGGGCCGCGCCCGCGAGGCCATGCTCTCCCTGGTCAACACCCCAGCGAACGAGAAGCGGGAAGGCGGGATTGTCCAGTTGATCGGCGCAGGGCCGGGAGACTCCGACCTTCTGACCCTGCGCGCCCTTCAGGTGATGCAGCGGGCCGATGTCGCGGTCCACGACCGCGGGATCGGGGCTTCGATCCTGGACCTGCTCCGCCGCGATGCCGAGCGCATCGATGTCGAGGGCCTGGCGCAGCCGGCGATCAACGAGCTTCTCGCTGATCTGGCCCAGGCGGGAAAGCGGGTGGTGCGGCTGGCTGCGGGCGATCCCTTCCTGCTCGGGCGGGGCGGCGAGGAGCTCAGCTTCCTCGGCCGGCGCGCCATCGCCACGGAAGTCGTGCCGGGCGTGGCGCTCGCCGATAGGTCCGCCATCGAGGCTCGCAGCCTGAGGCGTGCATGAGCCAGATGGTGACCGCAAACCGGCTGCGCGACGGCGCCGTCGTCTTCCTCGCCGCCGGCGGGCGCTGGACGAGGCGGGTCGCAGAAGGCCATGTGGCGGAGACCGAGGCGCATGCCGCAGCACTGCTGAGCGCCGCAGAGGCGGTGCCCACCGAGGTGGTGGGTCCCTATCTGATCGAGGTGGCGGCCCAGGGCGGGAGCTGGGTTCCACTGCGCTATCGCGAGCGCATTCGCGCCGAGGGCCCTAGCGTTGATACGCCGGTGAAGCAACCGGCGCCGGGAGCGTGAGCCATGTATGCCTATGACAGTTTCGACCGGAGCCTGGTTGCCGAGCGCGTCAATCAGTTCCGCGAGCAGGTGGCGCGGCGGCTGGCCGGCGAGATCAGCGAGGACGAGTTCAAGCCGCTCAGGCTCATGAATGGCCTCTATCTCCAGCTTCACGCCTATATGTTCCGCATCGCCATTCCCTATGGCACGCTGAATTCCCGCCAGCTTCGCACGCTCGCCCATATTGCCCGGCGTTATGACCGCGGCTACGGCCATTTCACCACGCGCCAGAACATTCAGTTCAACTGGATCAGGCTGGAGGACACGCCGGACATCCTGGCCGAGCTGGCCGAGGTCGAGATGCACGGCATCCAGACCAGCGGGAACTGCATTCGCAACGTGACCGCCGATCATTTCGCCGGGGTGGCGGCCGACGAGATCGAGGATCCGCGCGTCTGGTGCGAGATCGTCCGGCAATGGTCGACCTTCCATCCGGAATTCTCCTTCCTGCCGCGCAAGTTCAAGATCGCCATCACCGGTGCGCCCCATGACCGGGCGGCGGTGAAGGTGCACGATATCGGGCTGCGCATGCACAAGAACGCGGCGGGCGAGGTGGGGTTCGAGGTGATCGTGGGCGGCGGGCAGGGGCGCACGCCCGCCATCGGCGTCACCATCCGCGACTTCCTGCCCAAGCAGCATCTGCTCTCCTATCTCGAGGCGATCCTCAGGACCTACAACCTGCTCGGCCGGCGCGACAATCTCTACAAGTCACGGATCAAGATCCTGGTGGCCGCGGTGGGCGCCGCCAAATTCGCCGAGGCGGTAGAGGAGGAGTGGGAGCGCATCAAGGACGGCCCGCTCGTCCTGCCGCAGGCCGAGATCAAGCGCATCGAGGCTGAGTTCGCCCCGCCCCCCTATGCGCCGGCCGATCCCTTCCCGCCGGAAGTCGTGGCCAAGCGCCAGGCAGCACCCGCCTTCGCCCGCTGGATGCGCAGCAATGTCGCCGCCCATCGCCAGCCGGGCTATGCGATCGTCACCCTCTCGCTCAAGCCCGATGGCGGCATCCCCGGCGATGCGACTGCCGAGCAGATGGATGCGATCGCGGATCTCGCCGATTCCTACAGCCATGGCGAGATCCGCGTCAGCCATGTCCAGAACCTCGTCCTGCCCGACATCCGTCGGGCCGATCTGCCGGCGCTCTGGGACCGGCTCGAGGCCCTGGGCCTGGCGACGCCCAATATCGGCCTCATCGGCGACATCATCGCCTGCCCGGGCCTGGACTATTGCAGCCTCGCCAATGCGCGCTCGATTCCCATCGCCCAGCGGCTCAGCGAGCGCTTCGCCGATCCAGAGCGCCAGCGCGAGATCGGCGAGCTCGCCATCAAGATCTCGGGCTGCATCAATGCGTGCGGCCATCACCATGTCGGCCATATCGGCATTCTGGGCGTCGACAAGAAGGGCGAGGAGTTCTATCAGATCACCCTCGGCGGCAATGCCGATGAGAACGCCAGCATCGGCGATATCATCGGGCCGGCCTTCTCCGCCGACAGCGTGGTCGACGCAGTCGCCACGATCGTCGATGTCTATCTCGACCGGCGCCAGGACGGCGAGCGCTTCCTCGATGCCTATCGCCGCCTCGGCCAGGCACCCTTCAAGGAGAAGCTCTATGCCGCTCATTAAGACAGGCCGGGTCGCAGCCGACCCCTTCCTGCAGATCGCCGATGGCGAGCCGCTGCCGGCCGAGGGCGCCATCATTGTAAGCCTGGCCCGCTGGCAGGAGGAGCGGGGCCTGATCGAGCCGCGCCACGATCCGCTGGGTGTGCGCCTCAAGGCCGCCGATCTCGTCGAGCAGATCGCGGGCGATCTCGACAGGCTCGCGGTCATCGCCCTCGAATTCCCCAAGTTCAACGACGGCCGCGCACTTTCCCAGGCGCGGCTCCTGCGCGAACGCTACGGCTATCGCGGCGAGATCCGCGCGACCGGAAAGGTCGTACGCGACCTGCTGCTGTTCATGCATCGCTGCGGCTTCGACGCGTTTGCGACCGACGATCATGTGACGGCGGAGGTCGTCCGCAAGAGCCTGGCGACCTTTTCGCTTTCCTATCAGCCGGCGGCAGATGGGCGGCCTTCGGTGATCGAGCTGCGCCATGGGCGGCGCGCTCCGGCGCCGGAAGCGGTGAAGGAACAAGGCGGTGTCGGCAGCCAGGATTGCTGCGCCGGCGCAGGCTGAGAAGGGCGGCGGCATGCCCGACTGGGCACCGAGGGGACTGAATTCCGCTTCGTTGCGAGCTATGCTCGCGCATGACCTTTCTTCATTCGATAAATCCGCTCTACACCCTCTCGGGCTTCTGCGTCGGCGCACTTGTCGGCATGACCGGTGTCGGCGGCGGCTCGCTCATGACGCCGCTGCTGATCCTGCTGTTCGGGATCCATCCCTCGACGGCGGTGGGAACCGATCTGCTCTATGCCTCCGTCACCAAGGCCGGCGGCACGCTGGTGCATGGCGTCTATCGGACCATCGACTGGCGCATCGTGGGCCGCCTCGCGGCGGGAAGCCTGCCGGCAACCTGCCTCACGATCTTCGCCATGTCCGGCGCCAATCTCCATGGCGACGCTGCGGCCAAGCTGATCAACACGGTGCTGAGCGCGGCTCTGATGCTGACCGCCCTCGCTCTGATTTTCCGGCGCCGGCTCCTGAACCTTCATGCGCGGCATATCGGCGAGCTCAAGCCGCGAAGCACGGTGATCGCCACGGTCGCCGTGGGTGCAGTCCTCGGCGTGCTGGTCTCGATCTCCTCGGTGGGTGCCGGCGCCATCGGCGTCACGGCCCTCATTTTGCTCTACCCGAAGCTGCCGATGCGCCAGATCGTGGGCTCCGACATCGCCCATGCCGTGCCACTCACGCTGGCCGGCGGAATCGGTCACCTGCTCCTGGGCTCCATCGACTGGCATATCCTGCTATCGCTTCTGGTGGGGTCGCTTCCGGGAATCGCCATCGGGAGCCATGTCTCGGTACGGGTCTCGGACCGGACGCTCCGGCTGACGCTCGCGACGGTGCTCATGGTCGTCGCCGCCAAGCTCATCATGTAGAGCGAAACATAGTTTCTTTAACTCCTAAAAATCGAAATAATGTTAGCATGTTACTATCTTGAAGGGCATGAGAATATTCCTATAATCTCTGCCCAGCGCCGATTTGAACGTCAGCTTGCGGGCGCTTAACAAATGCAGCTAAAGCGAGGCGACCCGCCAGCCTCTGCTGTGCGGGTTTTTGCGTGACGAGGGGCAGGGGCCGATCGGCCGCCTGTCTCGCCGGACCGCCGCCTCGAGCTGTTGTCGTAACGCGTAATTGAGGCAAACGGAAACCGGAGGATTGAACATGACGACGACAACCTGGCTCCGCCGAACGAGCATCGCCCTTGCCGCCCTGCTGGGCCTGGGCATCGCCGCCGCGCAGGCGGGCGAAGTGACATTGACCAATGTCTCCTATGACCCGACGCGCGAGCTCTACAAAGCCTATGACGCGCTCTTCGCCAAATACTGGAAGGAGAAGTCCGGCGATACCGTCACCATCAAGGTGTCGAACGGCGGCTCCGGCGCCCAGGCGCGGGCGGTGATCGACGGGCTCGAGGCCGATGTGGTGACGCTGGCGCTGGCCTACGACGTCAATGCCATCGCGCGCAAGAGCGGGCTGATCGATGCCAGCTGGCAGAGCAAATATCCGAACAACAGCGCGCCCTATACCTCGACCATCGTCTTCCTGGTTCGCAAGGGCAATCCCAAGGGGATTAAGGATTGGGACGATCTGATCCGCTCGGGCGTGCAGGTCATCACGCCCAATCCCAAGACCTCGGGCGGGGCGCGCTGGTCCTATCTCGCCGCCTATGGCTATGCGCTGAAGAAAAACGGCAGCGACGACAAGGCCAAAAAGTTCGTGGCCAATCTCTACCGGAACGTCCCGGTGCTGGACACCGGTGCGCGCGGCTCGACAACAACTTTCGTCCAGCGCGGCATCGGCGATGTCCTGCTGTCCTGGGAGAACGAGGCGTTCCTGGCGGTGAAGGAGCTGGGGCCCGACAAGTTCGAGATCGTCGTGCCTTCGGTCAGCATCCTGGCCGAACCACCGGTCGCGGTGGTCGACAAGGTGGTCGACAAGCGCGGCACCCGCGCGGTGGCGGAAGCCTATCTGCAATATCTCTATAGCCCTGAGGCCCAAGAGCTGGAGGCGCAGAACTTCTATCGGCCGCGTCTCGAATCCGTTGCTGCGAAATATGCGGCGAACTTCCCGAAGATCCCGCTCTTCACCATCGACGATACCTTCGGCGGCTGGGACAAGGCGCAGAAGACCCATTTCGCCGATGGCGGAGTCTTCGACCAGATCTACCATCCGGGCAACTGAGCGTGGTTGAAGCAGGTATACCCTCCCCCCGTCGGATCCCACAAGCGGGGGCGGAGAAAAAAGGAGCATTGTGGGCCTTGTCCCTGCTTGCGAACCTTCCGCTGCGGCGCAAGCCGAGCGTCATGCCGGGATACGGCCTGACGCTCGGCTACACGCTGACATACCTCTCCCTCATCGTCCTCATACCCCTGGCCGGGCTGCTGCTGCGACCGGTGACGCTGGGCTGGCAGGGCTTCTGGCAGGTCGTCCTGGCGCCTCGGGTGCTGGCCGCCCTCGAGCTCAGCTTCGGCGCCTCGCTCGTCGCCGCGGCGGTGAATGCGGTCTTCGGCGGCATCGTCGCCTGGGTGCTGGTGCGCTACGAGTTTCCCGGCCGGCGCCTCGTCGATGCGCTGGTCGATCTTCCCTTCGCGCTGCCCACGGCAGTCGCGGGCATCGCGCTCACCGCGCTCTACGCGCCCAATGGCTGGATCGGTGAATGGCTGGAGCCGCTGGGGCTCAAGGTCGCCTTCACGCGCCTCGGCATCATGGTGGCGCTGACCTTCATCGGCCTGCCTTTCGTGGTCCGCACCCTGGAGCCGGTGCTCCAGGATCTCGACTTGGAATTCGAGGAGGCGGCGGCGACTCTCGGCGCCGGGCGGCTGCAGACCTTCCTCAGGGTCGTCCTTCCCGCCATCCTGCCCGCGCTGCTGACCGGGGTGGCGCTGGCCTTTGCCCGCGGCGTCGGCGAATACGGCTCGGTCATCTTCATTGCCGGCAACATGCCAATGGTCTCGGAGATCGCGCCGCTGCTGATCGTCGTCAAGCTGGAGCAGTACGACTATGCCGGCGCGGCAGCGGTGGGCGTGGCCATGCTGCTGCTGTCCTTCCTGCTGCTGCTGCTGATCAACCTGCTGCAGCGTTGGAAGACGGCGCAGGGCTCGATCTGATCATGGCTGCGAAATCCCATGGCGCGCGAAGGCGCGCGATCCGCGAGCCCGCTTTGGTGAAATGGGGGCTGCTCAGCGTTGCTCTCGTCTATCTGGTGCTCTTCCTGGTCCTGCCCCTTGCTTCGGTCTATGCCCAGGCGCTCGCCGACGGCCTCGGCCATTATTTCGCATCCATCCTCGATCCCGATGCGCTTGCCGCGGTGCGGCTGACGCTCCTGGTGGCGGTGATCGCCGTGCCGCTCAATCTGGTCTTCGGCATCGCCGCGGCCTGGACCGTGGCCAAGTTCGAATTTCGCGGCAAGAGCGTGCTGATCACCCTCATCGACCTGCCGTTCTCGGTCTCGCCCGTGGTCTCCGGGCTGATCTATGTGCTGCTGTTCGGAGCCCAGGGCTGGCTCGGCCCCTGGCTCCAGGCCCATGACATCAAGATCATCTTCAATGTCTCGGGCATCGTACTGGCGACCATCTTCGTCACCTTTCCCTTCGTCGCCCGCGAACTCATCCCGCTGATGCAGCAGCAGGGCATGGAGGAGGAAGAGGCCGCCATCGTGCTTGGCGCCGGCGGCTGGCAGACCTTCTGGCGCGTCACGCTGCCGAACGTGAAATGGGGCCTGCTCTATGGCGTGCTGCTATGCAATGCCCGGGCCATGGGCGAGTTCGGCGCGGTCTCCGTGGTCTCCGGCCATATCCGGGGCGAGACCCTCACCATGCCGCTCCAGGTAGAGCTGCTCTATAACGATTACGATTTCGTCGGCGCCTTCGCGGTCGCCTCGCTGCTCTCCCTGCTGGCGCTGGTGACCTTGACGCTGAAGAGCCTGCTCGAATGGCGCTTCCGCAGCGAGGCCGGGGAAATCGCGGCGTAGAATTCATTGCGACTGAACACGTATTGCGGCATAGAGCGATTTCGATGAGCGTCGAACTGAAAGGCATCGTCAAGCGCTTCGGTGGTTTCCTCGCCCTGGACGGCGTTGATCTCAGCATCCGAACCGGCGAGTTCATTGCCCTGCTGGGGCCCTCCGGCTCCGGCAAGACAACCCTCTTGCGCATCATCGCCGGGCTCGAATATCCCGATGCCGGCCAGCTCGTGATCGCCGGTGAGGATGCCGGCGCACGCAGCGCGAAGGAGCGGGGGATCGGCCTGGTCTTCCAGCACTATGCGCTCTTCCGCCATATGACCGTGTTCGAGAACGTCGCCTTCGGCCTCAGGGTCAAGCCGCGCGCCGCGCGCAAATCGAGCAAGGAGATCCGCGAGCGTGTCGAGCGGCTCCTCGACCTGGTCCAGCTCGGCCAGTTCGCCACCCGCTATCCGAACCAGCTCTCCGGCGGCCAGCGTCAGCGCGTGGCACTCGCCCGTGCGCTCGCCATCGAGCCGCGGCTGCTGCTGCTCGACGAGCCTTTCGGCGCGCTGGACGCCAAGGTGCGCAAGGAGCTGCGCCGGTGGCTGAGGCGCCTGCATGACGAGATGGGGCTGACCAGCCTCTTCGTCACCCATGACCAGCAGGAGGCGCTCGAGCTGGCCGATCGGGTGGTGGTGATGGATCATGGCAGGATCCAGCAGGTCGGCCATCCCGACCGGGTCTATGCCGATCCCGCGAGCCCCTTCGTCTTCGACTTCATCGGCCATTCCAACCGCTTCGACGGCAGCGTCAAGGAGGGGAGGCTCTGCCTCGGCGGCGTGAGCCTGGGCAGCGTTCCGGCCGGAACGCCCGAGGGCAAGGTCGCCGTCTATGTCCGGCCCCATGACATTGCGCTCGCCTCACCCGGCGCCTCGGACAGCCTGCCGGCCAAGATCCTGCAGCGCCTTCCCGCCGGCTCCGTGCACCGGCTGGAGGCGGAATCCCCGGCGGCCGAGCAGACGGTGGAAATCGAGCTGCCGCTTTCCGTGGATCTGCCGCCCGACCTCGGTCCCGGCAGCGCCGTCGGGCTCTGGCTCCACAGCTACAAG
>DATBBO010000557.1:0-1927 GCA_036270995.1 Dongiaceae bacterium
GAGGGGTCCAGGGCAACCAGCCTGCTCTTGCAACTCTGGATCCCGGCTTTCGCCGGGATGACGAATGCGAAAGGACGGGGGATGGGGGCCGGCTCGTCTGTTGGCTCCTTTGAGGCTTGCAAGCCCGCGCCGCAGCCGCCAGCATGCCGCGCGCTTCAACCCTTGCGGAGTTCTTCCCCCTCATGAGCAGGCTTCCCTCCCAGGCCGAGATCGTCATCATCGGGGGCGGCATCATCGGCTGCTCCGTCGCCTACCACCTCGCCCAGCTCGGCAAGAAGGATGTCCTGCTCCTGGAGCGCAAGAAGCTCACCAGCGGCACGACCTGGCATGCGGCGGGGCTGGTGCGGGCCATGCTCTACAGCGGCAATCTGACCAAGCTCGCCCGCTACAGCCTGGAGCTTTATACCCGCCTGGAGAAGGAGACCGGCCAGGCCACCGGCCTGAAGCAGAACGGCAGCATCTCCATCGCCACCAATGCCGAGCGCTGGGACGAGCTGCGCCGCGGCGCCTCCATGGCCAAGGCCTTCCGCGTCGAAGCCGAGGAGATCTCGCCGAAGAAGGTCCAGGATATGTGGCCGCTCCTCAACATCGAGGATGTGGTGGGCGCCATCTTCTTCCCCCGCGACGGCCAGACCAACCCCGCCGATACCGCCATGGCGCTGGCCAAGGGTGCGCGCATGGGCGGGGTCAAGATCCTCGAGGAGTGCAGGGTCACGGGCGTCATCACCCGCGACGGCCGGGCCGCAGGGGTCAGGACCACCGAGGGCGATGTGACGGCGGAGATCGTGGTCAACTGCGCCGGCATGTGGGCGCGCGAGGTTGGCCTCATGGCCGGGGTCGCCGTGCCGCTCCACGCTGCCGAGCATTTCTATGTCGTGACCGAGCCCATGGACCTGCCGCCCAATCTCCCGGTCATGCGCAACATGGATAGCTGCGCCTATTACAAGGAGGATGCGGGGAAGCTCCTGATCGGCGCTTTCGAGCCCCAGGCCAAGCCCTGGGGCATGGACGGCATCCCAGAGAGCTTCTGCTTCGACGAGCTGCCGGAGGATTTCGACCATTTCCAGCCGATCCTCGAGGGCGCCATCCATCGCGTACCCAAGCTGGCGGAGACCGGCATCCGCAAGTTCTTCAACGGGCCGGAGAGCTTCTCTCCCGATCAGCGCTATCTCCTAGGGGAGGCGCCGGAGCTGAAGAGCTTCTTCGTCGCCGCCGGCTTCAACTCCATCGGCATCCAGTCCGCCGGCGGGGCCGGCATGGCGCTCGCCGAATGGATCGTCGGCGGCCATCCGCCCTTCGATCTCTGGGACGTCGACATCCGCCGAATGTCGCCCCATCAGAACCGCAAAACCTATCTCTACGACCGGGTCTCCGAGGCCCTAGGCCTGCTCTATGCCATGCATTGGCCCTACCGCCAGTTCGAGACCGCGCGCGGCGTCAGGCTGACGCCGCTCTATATGCGCCTCAAGGAGAACGGCGCCTGCTTCGGCGAGGTGGCGGGCTGGGAGAGGGCCAACTGGTTTGCCCCGAAAGGCGTCGAGCCGAAATACGACTACAGCTTCAAGCGCCAGAACTGGTTCCCCTATGCTGCCGCCGAGGTGAAGGCGACGCGCGAGAAGGTCGGGCTCTTCGACCAGTCGACCTTCGCCAAGTTCCTGGTCCGAGGTGGCGATGCCGAGCGCGAGATGCAGCGCATTTGCGCCGCCGATGTGGCGGTCGCGCCAGGCCGCGCCGTCTATACCCAATGGCTGAACGAGCGCGGCGGGATCGAGGCCGATCTCACCGTCACCCGCCTCGCCGAGGAGGCTTATATGGTCGTGACCGCGGCGGCCACCGCCGGGCGGGACCTCCATTGGCTGAAGCGCAATATCCGCCTCGATGCCCGGGTGCTGGTGGATGACGTGACCAACTCCATGGCGGTGCTGGG
>DATBBO010000558.1:0-2498 GCA_036270995.1 Dongiaceae bacterium
GCCGCCAGCCGCTCCGCCTGAAGATCGGCCAGCGCCAGCGACGCCCCAGCCGCGGCGAAGCGCCGGGCAAAAGCGAGGCCCATGCCGCTCGCGGCCCCCGTTATCAGGACGACCTTGCTCTGCCAATCCACCGCGCACCCCATCCCGTCATTGATCGCTGTCAGTAGTAGCCTTCGGCCGGGCTTTTGTATTCCTGGATGGACTTGCCGCCGTCGACGACGATCATCTGGCCGTTGACATAGCTGGCGCCCTCGCTGGCGAGGAAGGCGGCGACATGGCCCACCTCATCGGGGGTTCCGGGCCGACCCGTGGGCGAGTTCTCGCCGGCGGTGATCTCCTGCTTGGGCGAGGAGGCGGTGGCGATCCAACCCGGGGCCACCGCATTGACGGTGATGCCCAAGCCAGCGACCTCCATGGCCAGCGCCCGGGTCATGCCCACCATGGCGGCCTTGGCGGCGCTGTAGCCCGCGCTATGGGGATTGCTCACCAGAGGGCCGGTCACCGAGGCGATATGCACGATGCGGCCATAGCGCCGTCGCATCATCGCCGGCAGCACCGCGCGGGTGACGCGGAAGGCCGTGTTTAGATTGAGCTCGATCTTCTCGGCCCATTCGGCATCGCCAGTGCGATGGAAGAGGGAGGAATAGTCGCGCTTGCCGACCTGGGTCATGCCGGCGTTGTTCACCAGAATATCGATCCGGCCCAGGGCCTTGCGTGAATCGGCGACGAGCCGCTCGGCAGCACCCGGCGCCGTCAGATCGGCCACGAAGGCCGAGTGGCGATCGGGGCCCCCAGGGAGCTCGGCGAGGCGCTCGAAGATGCGCCGGGTGGTCGAGGTGATGGCGAGGCGCAGCCCCTGGCCAGCCAGGATCCGCGCAACGGCGAAGCCGATGCCGGCCTGGCTTCCGGCCCCAGTCACCAGGGCACAACGATCTTTGACGGCGGCCATTTCCTTCTCCCCCAGCTCGATTTTGGCGGCGGAGAATGGCACGGCGGCGGCCAGGGCGACAATCGGGCTCGGGGCCGCAAGCATAATATCGTAAAATGATGGTTAAATAGTTGTCGCGCCCCGACAGACTGTTGATTGGCGCCGCGGGGGCGCTATGAGTCAGTCTTGCTTAACCTTCGCTAACCGTTATTCCCGCAAAGTTTTCACACTACGGGCAGGCCGTTTGTTTGATCCTTTATCGACATAACCCAGTGGAGAGACCCCATGACCATCGTGACCAAGACCGCTTTCGCCACGAATCGCAGCAACGCCGCGACGGACTTCCGCCTCAGCCGTCCCGCCGAGGTGAGCTATATCCACGACGCCGCCGCGGCCTTCGCATCGGCCCGCCCCGCGGGCTTGTCCGAACGCGATCCGAACGAGCTCAATTTGCCGGAGCTCGACGCCGTGCTCGACCAGAACGCCAAGATCTATTGGCTCTACATGCGCCCTGAGGGCAAGCCGAGCTTCACCTTCGGCCTGGTGCGCGACGTGAAGGCGGCGATCGATCATCTCGCCGGTCTCTTCGCCAGCAATTTCCATCAGGGGGCCCCGGCGCGCTACACGGTGATGGCCTCGCGCATGCCGGGCATCTTCAATCTCGGCGGCGACCTGCGCAATTTCGCCGAGCTGATCCGGAGCAAGGACCGGGCCCTGCTGATGCAGTATGGCAAGGCCTGCACCGAGGCGCAATACGAGCGCTCGATCAAGATGAACCTGCCGGTTATCTCGATCTCCCTCGTGCAGGGCGATGCGTTGGGCGGCGGCTTCGAATGCGCGCTGGCCGACGATCTCATCATCGCCGAGCGGAGCGCCAAGTTCGGCCTGCCGGAATGCCTCTTCAGCCTTTTCCCCGGCATGGGCGCGCTCAGTTTCCTCACCCGCAAGATCGGCGCGGCGATGGCGGAGAAGATGGTCTTCAGCGGCAAGATCTACAGCGCCGCCGAGATGCATGAGATGGGCGTCGTCGACGTGCTGGCCGAGGACGGCATGGGCGAGCAGGCCGTCTACGATTTCGTCGAGAAGAACGAGCGCTCCTTCGCTTCCCGCCGCGCGGTCTATGGGGCCCGTCAGATCGTGAACCCGATCACCCGGGCCGAGCTTGACCGCATCGTCGAGAGCTGGGTGGACGCCGCCCTCTCCCTGGGGTCGACCGATCTCAGGATCATGGAGCGTCTGGCGACGGCGCAGGACCGCCGCTGGGCGGCGATCAACCCGGCCGCCCGGTAGTCGCGTTGACGTTCACTCTTCCCGTCATTCCGGCGAAATCCCCAGATCAAGTCCGGGGAGGAATCCAGGGTCACATGCGAGGTAGTTCGTCGCTCGCCCCTGGACCCGGCTTTCGCCGGGGTGACGGAAGGGAAGGGGAAGCGGTCCTCAGCTCGGGCGGCGGGTGGCGGTGCGCTCGCTGAGGTGCTGGCGGACCGCGATGCGGAAGCGGTCGAACTCCTCGACGAGCTGACGGGTCTTCTCCGCCATCGCCTGCTCGACCTCGTGGCGGGGGGCGTGG
>DATBBO010000559.1:0-10185 GCA_036270995.1 Dongiaceae bacterium
CCCCGCAGGCTGGGATCGGCCGCCAGCGGACCAAGCAGGGGCTGCGCCGCGATCACCTGGTCGGTCGTGTTCTTGACATCGGCCGTCGGCAGGAAAAGCAGTCCGTTATGCTGGAAGAAATCGCCGCCATCCGGCCGGTAGACCACGGGAAAGAGCGCCGGGTCCTTTCGCAGCCGGGCCGTCAGGGCGGCCGTCGCCTGCTCGGCCAGCTCCGGCGTGAGAGCGTCGATGACGATGGCGATCTGATCCGCCTTCAGGGGGAAGGCTTTGTCGAAGGCCGATTGATGCTGGCGCCAGGGAAGGTTCGGCGGGAACAGCTTCATCGTGTCGGTGTCGATTGCGAAATGGTGAGAGGCAAAGCTGAAGGCAGCGCCCGCGATCACCAGAAAGAGCAGCACCACCTTCCACGCATGGCGGCAGCAGAGATCAACGACATGGGCAATGGCGGAAGCCGTCATCGGAGGCGCTTGATGCGTTGGAGGTAGCGGGCCCGAGATATATTCGGAATAAGGAGGCAGCGCAAAGTAGTGTCAATTCGCAGTCCCGGCGACAGTTTCGTTTCAGCCTTCTCCGGCGGCCGGCATGTGAAGGGCGATCAGAACGAAAAACAAAGCAACGTCGTAAGCTTAGGGATTATCCCTTGGTTTTGTAAGGACATCTCGGCAACTGTCCGGATGACTTTGGCGGTGGAAGAACCGCGACAAATCGCCCCGACGCACTTTAACATGCGGGCGTAGAGCGGTCGCGGCGGCCCACCGAGGGGTCTTGCGGGGGGTCTTCGACGGCCTAAATCGGTAGGTGATCGGTGATGGTCCCTGCCATGTTCGTGCTGCACGGGGGTGGCTCTTCCGCCGTCTCCCGCACAAACCGCCCAAAGGGGGGCGTTCGTCGAAACATGAACGAGGTGGACTGCATGCAGGTCATTCTGGCCCAGCCCCGTGGTTTCTGCGCCGGCGTCGTGCGCGCCATCGACATCGTCGAGCGGGCGCTCGCCCTCTACGGGCCGCCGGTCTATGTGCGCCATGAGATCGTCCACAATCGTCACGTCGTCGAGCGGCTGGAGCAGATGGGTGCGCGCTTCGTCGAGGAGCTTTCGGAGGTACCGCCCGGCGCTCATACCATCTTCAGCGCGCATGGCGTCTCCAAGGCGGTGGAAGCGGATGCCGCGGCCCGAGGGCTCGCCGTGCTCGACGCCACCTGCCCTCTGGTCGCCAAGGTGCATATCGAAGGAAAGCGCTATGTGCGCCAGGGCCGCCAGCTCGTTCTGATCGGCCATGCGGGCCACCCCGAGGTCGAGGGCACACGCGGCCAGATCGAGGGTCCGGTCTATCTCGTCCAGAATGTCGAAGACGTGGCCGCGCTCGCCATTGCAAACGATACGCCGCTCGCCTTCGTGACGCAGACGACGCTCAGCGTCGACGATACCCGCGCCATCATCGCGGCACTGCGCGGGCGCTTCACGGATCTGGTCGGGCCCGACACCAAGGACATCTGCTATGCCACCCAGAACCGGCAGACGGCGGTGCGCGAGCTCAGCAAGCTCGCGGATGTGATCCTGGTGGTCGGCGCCTCCAACAGCTCCAATTCCAACCGGCTGTGCGAGATCGGCCGGGAGGAAGGCGTGCCGAGCTATCTGATCGGCAGCGGCGCCGAGCTCGATCCCAGCTGGGTCGCGGGCGCCAAGGTGGTGGGCATCACCGCCGGCGCCTCGGCGCCCGAGGCCCTGGTCGAGGACCTGGTCGAGACGCTCCGGCGTACCGCACCGGTCCAGGTCAGCCTGCTGCCCGGCATCGTCGAGGATGTGAAGTTCCGCTTGCCAAGCGAGCTGCTGGACGCGTAGCTATCTCCGGGTCAACGCTGGGAGCCTCGCTCCCGGTGCATTTGTGCATGACGACGAACCGAAGCTAGGAATGAGGCTGCAAGTGTCAATTCCGGTTCTACAGATGGCTTATGTGGGCGCCTATGTGCTCCGCCAGCATCTGGCGCGGCGCAAGCGCTATCCCCTGGTTCTGATGCTAGAGCCGCTGTTCCGCTGCAATCTCGCCTGTGCAGGCTGCGGTAAGATCGATTATCCGGACGAGATCCTGAACCAGCGGCTCAGCGTGGATGAGTGCCTGGCGGCGGTCGATGAATGCGGCGCGCCGGTCGTCTCCATCGCGGGCGGCGAGCCCCTGCTCCACCGCGAGCTTCCCAAGGTGGTCGAGGGCATCATCGCGCGCAAGAAGTTCGTCTATCTCTGCACCAATGCGCTGCTGATGGAGAAGAAGATCGACCTCTACAAGCCGAGCCCCTTCTTCGTCTGGTCGGTGCATCTCGACGGCGACCAGGAGATGCATGACCGCTCGGTCTGCCAGGAGGGCGTCTATGACCGCGCCGTGGCGGCGATCAAGCTCGCCAAGTCGCGCGGCTTCCGCGTCAACATCAACTGCACCCTGTTCAACGATGCCAAGCCCGAGCAGGTCGCGAATTTCTTCGATACGGTCAAGGCCATGGGCATCGACGGCATCACCGTCTCGCCGGGCTATGCCTATGAGCGCGCCCCCGACCAGCAGCATTTCCTCAACCGCAGCAAGACCAAGCAGCTCTTCCGCGACATCCTCCGCCGCGGCAAGGGCGCCAAGGCCTGGTCCTTCAGCCAGTCGGGCCTGTTCCTCGATTTCCTTGCCGGCAACCAGACCTATCACTGCACGCCCTGGGGCAACCCGACGCGCACCGTCTTCGGCTGGCAGCGACCCTGCTACCTCCTCGGCGAAGGCTACGCCAAGACCTTCACGGAGCTGATGGAGGAGACGGACTGGGATTCCTATGGCACCGGCAATTACGAGAAATGCGCCGACTGCATGGTCCATAGCGGCTTCGAGGCGACGGCCGTGGCCGACACCATGCGAAATCCCCTGAAAGCCCTTGCCGTCAGCCTCAAGGGCGTCCGGACCGAAGGTCCCATGGCGCCGGAGATCCCGCTCGACAAGCAGCGCCCGGCGGAATTCGTGTTCTCGCGCCATGTGGAGCACAAGGTTGCCGAGATCCGCGAGCGCGAGGCCCAGGCCAAGCGGGCACCGGCGGCGGAGTAAGCCTTTCCAGCGGCGGCGCGCCGACTTGCCGCACATTCCGTTTGACTGATCGGTCTTTTGCGTATAACCTGAAAATGTAGGCTCGCATGAATGCGGCAGGTCACCCGCGGCTCGATCGCGGGTGTCTCTCAATGCCGTCATGGCCAGGATAGGCCGTGACGGTACCCCGTGTCACTGCGGCCCGGCCGTCATCCCGGAGAGGAGGCAAAATCCCTGCAGATTCTCTGCAGAAGCAGGGCGCGGCCGCGCGGGAGCCACGCGAACCGGGGAGCCCCGCTTGGCTGTAAATCCGCTGCAGAAACAGCGGACGGCTTGCAGGCCGACGGCATCGATCGGCCTCGGCCCGACGGATGTAAGCCGGGCCCTATTCCTCGATCTGCCGGCGCAGCTGCTTGTTCCGGCCGTGGTGCTTCTTGGCCTCCAGCCGGCGCCGCTTCGAGGCCGTCGTGGGCCGGGTCGGGCGCCGCGGCACCGGCGGCACTGCCGCGTCGCGGATCAACCCGATCAGCCGCTCAAGGGCATCGGCCCGGTTGCGCTCCCTCGTACGGTGACGATGCGCCGTCAGGACGAGGACGCCCTCCCCGGTCAGGCGACGGCCCGCCAGGCGCTCCAGCCGCCGGCGCACCGGCTCTGGCAGCGAAGGGCTGTGGCGCACGTCAAAACGCAGCTGGACGGCCGTCTCCAGCTTGTTGACATTCTGGCCGCCCGGGCCGGGGGAGCGCAGGAAGCTCTCCTCGATTTCCCGGTCTTCGAGAGCGATCTCGGCATTGATGCGAATCACGGCGCCGAGGGTATCATGACCCGGTCAGCAGCCGAATCGGGGGGTTAGGAAATGGCCGAATACCGTCTCTATTGCGCGGGCGTCTCGGGCAATGCCTACAAGGCAGCGCTGATGCTGAATCTCTCTGGCTGCGACTGGGAGCCGGTGGTGGTGGATTTCCTCGCCGGCGCGACCCGGCAGGAATCCTTCCGTCAGGAGGTCAACGAGCTGGGCGAGATCCCGGTGCTGGAGCATGGCCCCCGGCGGCTCTCCCAGAGCGGCGCGATTCTGACATATCTCGCCGAGAAGACCGGCCGCTTCGGCGGGCGCGACGAGGAGGAGCGGTTCGAGATCCTGCGCTGGATCCTTTTCGACAATCACAAGTTCACCAGCTACTTCGCCACGCTCCGCTTTTTGGTGGGGATTCAGAAGACCGGCGAGGGTCCGGTCACCGAATTCCTGCGCGGCCGCGTCCAGACCGCCTTCGGCATCGTGGAAAAGCATCTGGCGGAGCGCCAGTTCATCATCGGCGACCGGCCGACCATCGCGGACATCTCGATGGTGGGCTATCTCTATTACACCGAGGAGACGGGCTTCGACCGTGCGCCCTATCCCAACATCATCGGCTGGGCGAAGCGCATCGCCGCATTGCCGGGCTGGACGCCGCCTTATGATCTGATGCGCTGATCCGCGGCAAGATCGGCCCCAGAGTCTCGGCCCGGCGCCACGCCAAGTATGTTAGAGTGGTCTGGGTTGGCTATGCTCGCCTGGTCGAACCGTAGAGGCGCATCATGGATGCCACAGCCCTCATCCTGTCGCGGCTGCAGTTCGCCTTCACCATCTCGTTCCACATCATCTTTCCCTCCTTCACCATCGGGCTGGCCGCCTGGCTCGCCACGCTGGAGGGGCTGCGCCTGGCGACCGGGCGTCAGATCTACCGCGTGGTGTTCGAGTTCTGGCTGAAGATCTTCGGCGTCGCCTTCGGCATGGGAGTCGTCTCCGGGGTGGTGATGGGTTTCCAGTTCGGCACCAACTGGAGCGTGCTGGCAAAGATGTCGGGGCCGATCCAGGGACCGCTGCTCTCCTACGAGGCCTTCACCGCCTTCATGCTGGAGGCCAGCTTCTTCGGCGTCCTCGTCTTCGGGCGTCCGCGCGTGCCGGCCTGGTTCTATTTCCTCTCGGCCGCGATGGTCGCCCTGGGGACGACCTTCTCCGCCTTCTGGATCATGGCCAACAACAGCTGGATGCAGGTTCCGATCGGCTATGCCATCGCAAACGGCGCCGTCACCGCCACCGACTGGGGCGCGATCCTCTTCAACCCCGTGCTCTGGGTCCGCTTTCCGCACATGCTGCTGGCCTCCTATCTCACCGGTGCCTTTTGTGTCGCCGCCAGCGGCGCCTGGTACTTCCTGCGCGGGCAGTTCGAAGCCGAGGCGCGGGTCATGCTGCGCATGGGGCTCGGCCTCGCCGCCGTGCTGGTGCCGGTCCAGATCATCTTCGGGCATTTCAACGGCGAATATGTCGTCCACCACCAGCCCTCGAAGATGGCCGCCATCGAGGCGCGCTGGCAGGACGAGAAGCCCGCCTCCGAGGTGCTGCTGGCCTGGCCGGATGTCGAGAACAGACGCAATCTCTACGCCATCACTTTGCCCGCACCCCTCGGCAGCCTGATCGATTCCGACAGCCTCTCCGCCGGCGAGGTGGGCCTCACGAGCATCCCGGAGAAGGACTGGCCCCCGGTCGTGATTCCCTTCTTTACCTTCCGGATCATGGTCGGCTGCGGCGTCGCTATGCTCGCCCTGGCCTGGCTCGGGACTTATGAGGGCATCCGCGGGCGGCTGCGCCAGAGGCGCCTGCTGCTCTGGCTGATCTTCTTCACCTTCCCGCTTCCCTTCATCGCCACCCTGACCGGTTGGTTCACGGCCGAGGTCGGGCGCCAGCCCTGGGTTGTCTACGGCCTGCTGCGCACCGCCGATGCGGTGACGCCGTCGCTGACCGGCCGCAGCGCCGCCATCTCGCTGATCATCTTCTGCGCGGTCTATCTGCTCATCTTCGCCTTCGGCATCTTTTACATCTACAAGCTGCTGCGCCTCGGGCCGCTCGAGCATCTGACCCGCCCGCCCACCGCCGCGATTCCCAACCGGCCCTTGTCGCTGGCCGATCCCGAGCCTGTGCCGGAGACCGTTGCGGGAGAGCGGCGATGATCAGCTTCTGGGTCACCCTGCTCGCCATCAGCGTCCTGCTCTACGTGCTGCTCGACGGATTCGATCTCGGCGTCGGCATCCTGTTCGGCCTCAGCCGCAGCGAGACGCGGCGCCATGCAATGGTGAGCGCGGTGGCGCCCGTCTGGGACGGCAACGAGACCTGGCTGGTCATGGCCGGCGTCATCCTCTGGGGCGCCTTCCCGCCGGTCTATGCGGCGCTTCTCTCCGCCTTCTATCTGCCCATCATCATCATGCTGGCCGGGCTGATCCTGCGCGGCGTGGCCTTCGAGTTTCGCAACAAGGCCGAGCGGATGCGCTGGATTTGGAATGCGGGCTTCGCCGGCGGCTCGCTGGTCGCCACCTTCATGCAGGGCCTGACGGTTGGCCGGCTGGTGGAGGGCCTGCCGATCGCGAATGGTCAATATGCCGGACACGAGTTCGACTGGCTGACACCCTTCAGCGTCATCTGCGGGGTAGGGCTCTGCCTCGGCTATGCGCTGCTGGGCGCGACCTGGCTGGTGCGCAAATGCGAGGCCGGCACCAGGGAAGAGGCTTATCGCCAGATCCCCTATCTCTCCCTCGCTCTGCTCCTCTTTCTGATCGTCGCGTTCGGCTACGCGCTGGGCGAGCATCTCCAGATCCTGCAGCGTTGGCTCGACCGGCCGCTGCTCTTCATCTTTCCGGCGATCGGCGCGATCGCGGCGGTCATGCTGGCGGTCAGCCTGCGCCAGCGCCGCGACCAATGGCCCTTCCGCATGGTCGCCCTCATCTTCCTCAGCGCCTTTGGCACGCTGGCGATCTCCTTCTGGCCCTACATGATCCCCTTCGCCATCACCATCGAGGAAGCGGCATCGCCCCATTCGAGCCTCGCCTTCATGTTCTGGGGCGAGGGAATCTTCATCTTCCCGCTGATCCTCATCTATACCGCCGTCAATTACAGCGTCTTCCGCGGCAAGGTCCGCTCCGACCCCGATCGCTACTGAATCGCCGGAGTCAGGTCTCCCGTTGACGAGGCTTGCGAGCGCCTCCTAGGATGATCCACCACGCTGGATCCCGAGATCGCTGCGTCAGAACGAACTCTTCGAGCCCCGGCCTCCTGGGTGGCACAGGGCGCATCTTAAGCGCCGAACCGCAGGGAGCGCGCCATGGCGAACCTCGATACCGGCAATACCGGCTTCATGATTCTTTGCAGCAGTCTGGTCATGCTGATGACTCCGGGCTTGGCATTCTTTTATGGCGGGCTGGTCAGCCGACGAAACGTGCTGGCAATCATGATGCAGTCGTTCGTGTCGATGGGTTGGACAACGGTGATCTGGTTCGTCGTCGGCTATTCGCTCTGCTTTTCTGGCGACGTCGGCGGCGTGATCGGCAATCTGGACATGGCCTTCCTGCGGGGCGTCACGCTCGCGACGCCATCTCCGACTCCTGGAATCCCGTTGCTGGTGCACATCGCCTACCAGATGATGTTCGCGATCATCACGCCAGCGTTGATTACCGGCGCTTTCGCCAACCGGGTCTCCTTCAAGGCCTATATGGCTTTCCTAACCTTGTGGCTCATCTTCGTCTATTTCCCGTTCGTGCACATGATCTGGGGTGGTGGGATCCTACAGAGATGGGGTGTCCTGGACTTTGCCGGCGGGATCGTCGTGCACAACACCGCCGGAATGGCGGCGCTTGCGTCGGTTCTCTATGTCGGCAGGCGAAAGGTGATGGATGCCGGCCCCCACAGCGTTCCGCTCGTGGCCCTGGGGACGGGTCTGCTGTGGTTCGGGTGGTACGGCTTCAACGCAGGAAGTGAGTTCCGGGTCGATTCGGTCACCACGGTTGCCTTCCTGAACACTGACGTGGCGGCGTCATTCGCCGCCGTCACCTGGATGGTCGTAGGCTGGTGGCAGGAAAAGCGGCCGACCTTCGTAGGTTTGCTCACGGGGGCCGTCGCCGGCCTGGCCACTGTCACCCCCGCAGCGGGCTATGTCTCGCCTCTCACCGCGGTGATCATCGGGATAGCGTCCGGCGTGGTCTGCTACTTCGCCGTGGCGTTGAAAAATCGGCTCCATTGGGACGATGCGCTGGACGTGTGGGGTGTTCATGGTGTCGGAGGCGCCTTGGGAATCGTCCTGGTGGGGCTGCTCGCTTCCACGGCCTTCAATCCCGCGGGAACCGACGGCCTGATATTCGGCAATGGGGCCTTCTTCGTGAAGCAACTGGTCGCAGCGGCCCTATCGTCGGTCTGGGCCTTTGCCTTCACTTACGGGATGCTCTGGCTCATCGATCGGATCACGCCGGTAAAGGTGGATCAAGCGGCCGAGGAGAGCGGACTCGACGCGGCGCTTCATGGGGAAACTGCCTATTTGGGCACGCAGTGAAGACCTTCGCCTCAAACTGATCTAATCGTCGCCGAAACCGACGCTGTCCGAACGGGCGCTCGCGGAGGCGACGCCGGCGGCAAGCCCCCAAGCCCGCCTCCCTGTTGCGCGCCTGGCGCGCGCCGCCCCATCATGATCGCCATCCGGGGCATCTTCCCGCCTTATTGAGGTCGCTTCCGCAATGGCCTTGCAGCTTCCGCCGCTTCCCTCCTTGCGCCTCTTCGAGGCGGCCGGCCGGCTGCAGAGCTTCAGGCTCGCGGCCGATGAGCTGCACCTGACGCCGAGCGCAGTCAGCCACGGGATCGTCGCGCTCGAGCGCTGGCTGGGCGCCGTGCTCTTCGAGCGCCGGACAAACGGTGTCGTCCTGACCGCCGCGGGAAGGGACTATCTCTCCTTCGTCTCGGAAGCGCTGGCGATGATCGCCGTCGGGACTCGGCGGCTGCCGAATGCGCGCGGCCATCGCCGCGTCTCCATAAGCGTCGCCCCGACCTTCGCCTCCCGCTGGCTCGTCGAGCGACTCGGCGATTTCCGCGCCCGCCACCCCGATGTTTCGCTTGTGATCGACACCTCCCTGCGGCAGGTGGGCTTCCCCACCGATAGCGTGGACCTCGCCATCCGGATGGCGCGTGCGCCCTGGCCCGGCCTCGTCTCCACCTGTCTCTTCACGGAGCGTCTCGTCCCGGTCTGCGCGCCCGGCTTTCTCGCCCGGCACGGCAAGCGCCGTGGTCTCGATCTCGCGAAGGTGCCGCTGCTGCAGGTGTCGACAACGACGGAGGATTGGGCCGCCTGGCTCGATGCCGCGGGGCTGACCGGCATCGACCTCTCCGCCGGCCTCAGCTTCGACACCGCCCATATGGCCGCGGATGCGGCGGCGGCGGGGCTGGGGGTGGCCATGGGTCGACGGCCTTTGTTCGATCGTGATCTCGCCGCGGGCCGGCTGGTCGAGGCGGCCACACCGACCCTGGCCGCGACGACCGGCTACTGGCTCGTGCAGGCGCCGGAGGCGGAGAGCCGGCCCGAGGTCCGCCACTTCGCCACCTGGCTCAAAGGAATGGCCAAGGCAAGCTCCAGGAGCGGGTGAATGGAACTCGCTCACGGCGCAGTCCAATTCAATTGTTCCCTTGCCGCGGGGGGCCACATCCTCTGAGGGATTGGAGGATGCATGATGCGGATCGAATCACCGGCTCGACGGCCGAGCGGAGTCATGGTGGGACCGGGCCCCGCGCTGCGTGGCCTTTCGTCCCTGCTCAGGCTGTGGTGTGAGCGCTCGCGAGAGCGTCATCAGCTCGCGCTGCTGACGGATCGCGAGCTCCACGATCTGGGTCTTACCCGGATCGATGCGCAGCAGGAGGCGCGAAAACCCTTCTGGAGCCCATGATGCTGTCCTTCTCGGCTGGCGCTCTCCCGGCCGAAGACGAAGAGGATGCCATCGGTTATTTCCTCAGCCGCCTCGAGGCGGAGGACCTGCGCCTGCGCTTCGGCGGCGGGCGCCCGCCGCGCGAGCCGGCCGCGCTGCGACACCGGCTCGGCCTCTCAGATCCCCGCAGCACGGTGCTGCTGTCGCTCGATGCGGCCGGCGCTGTCGCTGGCATGGCGAGCCTCGCGCTGGCATCCGCGAACATGGCCGAGACGGCCGTGATCGTCCGCTCCGACCTGAAGCATCGCGGGGTGGGAACGGCGTTGATGCGCTGTCTTGTCCGCCAGGCGCGCATGAGTGGCCTGACCCGCCTGATGGCCTTGGTCCTGTACGAGAACTTCCCCGCCCGCCGCCTCGTCCGCCGGCT
>DATBBO010000560.1:0-2927 GCA_036270995.1 Dongiaceae bacterium
CCCGGGAGTTATGGGCCGAGATGTTGGAGAGCGTCGGCGCACCCGCACGACGCTAGCTGAATCCGCTCTTCGGGCCAGTCGATGCTCCGCGAGAGAGGGATGTCCGCGCGACAGCTTCTAGCGGCTCTCGTTGTCGCACTCGATATCGGGACGGCAACCATTGCCTTCGCCGCTGATCGCGATTCGGACTATCTGGCGCTGCAGGCCGACGTGACCATTGTCAAACGCGACCAGACGCTGCTGTCGGCGGAAATCGATGGCGGCCGAACAACGCTGCTCTCGGCAACGGGAAGCCTGCGGCCTTCGAGCTCGGCTGGGCGGATTTGTTCATCACCGTCGATGGGGCGAAGGTCTCGAACGACAGCATCATCGATTGGCGAGGCTCGCATTCGCCGGTCGCCCATTCCTTCACGGCGATCGCCGGGCTTCGCCTGGCTCCGGGCCGTACAAAGTTTCGCTCGTTGTGGATGGAACGGCGTCCTTCACGGTCGACGCCGGCGCCAATCTTGCGCTCATGCTGAATGCCGCGGCGGCGATTGCTCGATCCGGCCTCGCGGCGGCCTCGCCCGCTATCGGGCTGGACATCCCGCCTCTCGTCAACAGCCGGGATCCTTTGCCTCATGTAAGCGTGCAACACCTGGATATCGATGCGGGCGATGGGCCATTGAGCAGCCACCGGCAGCTCATTGACTTTGCCTCGCAATACGGCGAAGACAGCGCCATAGCGGCGACCAAAGAAGCGAGCCCTTGAAATCGTCCCCTCCTGCAGCTACGGCCGGGGTGGCTGGGCGCGAAGACGCCGACCGTCTCGCCGCCCGCTTCCGCGCCCATGACGCCGCCATCGGCGTCATCGGCCTCGGCTATGTCGGCCTGCCGCTAGCCCGGGCCATCGGCGGAAAGGGGTTCCGGGTCACCGGCTTCGACATCGACCCGGCCAAGGTCGACATGCTGAACGCCGGGCAGAGCTATATCCGGCACATCCCAGGCGCCGGCCTCGCGGCGCTCGGGCAGAAGGGCCTGTTCTCCGCGACCGCCGATTTCACCCGGCTTTCCGAGATGGATGCCATCCTCATCTGCGTGCCCACACCGCTGAACAGATACCGGGAGCCCGACCTCTCCTATGTCGAGGCCACGACCGCCGCCGTCGCGCGCCAGCTTCGCCGCGGCCAGCTCATCGTGCTCGAATCGACCACATATCCCGGCACCTGCCGGGAGGTCATGAAGCCCCTGCTGGAGGCGGGCGGCCTCGTCTCGGGCCAGGATTTCTTCCTGGCCTATTCCCCGGAGCGCGAGGATCCCGGCAATCCCAGCTTCGAGACCGCCAGCATTCCCAAGGTCGTGGGCGGCGACGGGCCGGCCGCTCTCGAGCTCGCCCTCGCCCTCTACAGCCAGATCGTGGTCCGTACCGTCCCGGTCTCCTCCATCGAGGTGGCGGAGGCGGTGAAGCTCAGCGAGAACGTCTTCCGCGCCGTCAACATCGCTCTCGTCAACGAGCTGAAGCTCGTCTACGGCGCCATGGGAATCGATGTCTGGGAGGTGATCGAGGCGGCCAAGTCCAAGCCCTTCGGCTTCATGCCCTTCTATCCCGGCCCCGGCCTCGGCGGGCATTGCATCCCCATCGACCCCTTCTATCTCACCTGGAAGGCCCGGGAATACGGCATCGCCACGCGCTTCATCGAGCTCGCGGGCGAGATCAACACCAGCATGCCCCGCCATGTGGTCGAGCGCCTTGCCGAGGCCCTCGATCGGCAGCAGCAGCGGGGCCTGAGCGGCAGCCGCATCCTGATCCTGGGCCTGGCCTATAAGAAGAACGTCGACGACATCCGCGAGAGCCCGGCGCTCAGGCTGATCGAGATGCTGGAGTCGCGCGGCGCCCGGACCGAGTTCTTCGATCCCTATGTCGGGGAGATCCCGGCCACGCGGGAGCATGCGGAGCTGCGCGGCCGGCGCTCGATCCGCTGGGATCCCGCGGCGCTCGAGGGCTATCATGCCGCCCTGATCGTGACCGACCACGACAATGTCGACTACGCCACCCTGGTCGCCCGCGTGAAGCTGGTGGTCGACAGCCGCAATGTCTGCGAGCGCAAGGGCATCAGGGACGGAAAGGTCGTGAAGGCGTGATTGGGGGTCGTGAAGGCGTGATGGGGCTCGTGAAGTCCTGATGAGGATCCTCGTCACCGGCAGTGCCGGATTCATCGGCTTCCATCTCTGCCGCCGCCTCCTCGCGGAGGGGCACGCGGTCGCCGGCGTGGATGCGATGGTGGCCTATTACGACCCGAAGCTGAAGGAGAAGCGCCACGCCCTGCTGGCCGCGATCCCCGGCTTCCAGCCCCATGTCACTGACATCAGCGACATAGCGGCGATCCGCGCCGTCATCGAGGCCGAGGCGCCGGAGGTGATCGTCCATCTCGCCGGCCAGCCCGGCGTGCGCTATTCCCTCGACCACCCCGAGAGCTATGTCTCAGCGAATGTTGTCGGCAGCTTCAACCTGCTGGAGATCTGCCGGCACCGGCCTGTCCGGCATTTCCTGATGGCCTCGACCAGCTCCGTCTATGGCGCCAACAGCAAGATGCCCTTCCAGGAGACGGATCCGACGGACTGGCCCCTCTCGATCTACGCGGCGACGAAGCGGAGCACCGAGCTGATCGGCCATTGCTATGCCCATCTCTGGAATCTTCCGGTCACGGCCTTCCGCTTTTTCACCGTCTACGGCCCCTGGGGCCGTCCCGACATGGCTTTCTTCAAGTTCACGGCGGCGATCCTGAAGGGCGAGACTATCGATATCTACAACCACGGCCGGATGGAACGGGACTTCACCTATATCGACGACCTGGTCGAGGGGATCGTGCGCCTGATCCCCAAGATTCCCGTGCGCGGCCAGCCGGTCGGCGACAAGGATTCCCTGAGCCCGGTCGCGCCCTTCCGCG
>DATBBO010000561.1:0-7250 GCA_036270995.1 Dongiaceae bacterium
GGTCTTGGCATAGCAGCCACCCTCGAAGTTGAAGACCCCGTCGGGGCCCCAGCCATGCTCGTCATCGCCGATCAGCACCCGGTCGGTGGTGGCCGAAAGCGTTGTCTTGCCGGTGCCGGAGAGGCCGAAGAAGATCGCGGAATCCCCGCTCTCGCCGACATTCGCGGAGCAATGCATGGGCATCACGCTCTGCGCCGGCAGGATGTAGTTGAGGAAGGTGAAGACCGACTTCTTTATCTCGCCCGCATAGTTGGTGCCGCCGATCAGCACGGTCTTGTTGACGAAGTCGCAGGCGATGACGGTTTCGGAGCGGACGCCGTATCTCGCCGGATCCGCCTTGAAGCTGGGCAGGTCGATAATGGTCATGTCCGGCGTGAAGCCGTCGAGATCCTGGGGCGCCGGCCGCACCAGCAGGTTGCGGACGAAGAGCGAATGCCAAGCGAATTCCGTGTAGACGCGGGTCCGGATGCGGTAGCGCGGATTGGCACCTGCATGGAGATCCTGGACGAAGAGCTCGCGCCCCTGGGCATGGCGGAGCATGTCGGCCTTCAGGGTCTCGAAGGCCTCGCGCGTCATCGCGCCGTTGTTCTGCCACCAGACGGTCTCTTCCGTGCCTGGCTCGCGAACGACGAACTTGTCCTTGGGGGAGCGGCCGGTATGGCGGCCGGTCTCGACGACGAGCGCACCGCCCTCGGCGGTCCGCCCTTCACCGCGGCGGATCGCTTCCTCGTAGAGCTCCGGCGTCTCCAGATTGCGTTTCAGCGCCGGCGAGTTCCAGAGTCCGGTCCCGTCCGGGCCGGCGCCCTGGTTGCGGTGGGCCTGGTTCATCGTTTCCTCCCCAAAGCTAACGCATCGCCGCGCCCGCCTCTCGGTTCCGGAGGCATGGCTCTTGTAAAAAGAATTATCATCGTCCGATGGTTGCATCGCAAGCCGGCCGCAAGCCTGCCCGCCGCATATCAGCGTAGCGTGCAAAGCGCGCAGCCCTGGGTTTTTGCCCGCAGGACGGGCTTTTGCGGCGGAATTGATCCCCAAACGCATCGAGCCGCCCGAAGGCGGCTCGCGACAGCCCGAAACCGCGAAAAGCTGTCTAGTAGCCTTCGCGATCCATGCGCTTGCGCATCAGCTTGCGGTGCCGGCGAACGGCCTCGGCCCTCTCGCGGGCCCGGCGCTCGGACGGCTTCTCGTAATTGCGGCGCATTTTCATTTCCCGGAAGATGCCCTCGCGCTGCATCTTCTTCTTCAACGCGCGCAGAGCCTGATCGACATTGTTGTCGCGGACGAGTACTTGCAAGACGCCTCTGCCTCCTCAACGGGAATAGAGATGGGTTTCGGGCCTCGTGACCCGAAGAGCGCGCTAGGTATCACATCGCCAGGCGATTGTGAAGAGGCTCTGCAACATCCTGAAACAACTTGTCGAATCTCGGCAGCGCGAGGCCTTTTCGGCCCTGCCAGGGCAGGCCATATTGGAACCATGTCGATCCTCAAGATCGCCCGCATGGGCCATCCCGTGCTGCGCCACCCCGCCGACCCCCTCGCCGATCCCACGGCGCCCGAGGTCCGCCGGCTGGTGGCCGATATGTGGGAGACCCTGGCGGATATAGGCGGGGCCGGTCTTGCCGCCCCCCAGGTCCACATTCCCTGGCGGGTCGTGATCTTCCATGTGCCGCCGGCGCGAGCGGCCCGGGAGGGGGCTGCGCCCGTGGCGCCCATCGCCCTGGTCAATCCCGAGATCACCCCTCTGGGGGAGCCCGGCGAGGCGATGGTCGGCGGCTGGGAGGGCTGCCTCTCGGTACCCGGTCTCACGGGCTGGGTCCCCCGCCATGCCGCAATCCGCTACCGCGGCGTGACGCCGGAGGGGGAGGCGATCGAGCGCGAGGCCACCGGCTTTCATGCCCGCGTGGTGCAGCATGAATGCGACCATCTCGAGGGCATCCTCTACCCCATGCGGATGACCGATCTCTCCAGGCTGATGTTCGTGGAGGAGATGCAGCGAAGCTATGGCACCGACACTATTGCGGAGGATTGAGCCATGACCAGCCCAGGCGAGCTGCAGGAGAGGCTGCTGGATGCGGCAATCGCCCATGTGCCCTTCGACGGCTGGGGCGAGACGGCGCTGCTCGCAGGCGCGAAGGATCTTGGGATCGAGCGCGGTCTCGCCCTCAACGCCTTCCCCCGGGGCGCGATCGAGATGATCGAATGCCACAGCCGGCTCGCCGACCGGCGCATGCTGGCGGCCTATGAGGCCGCCGATACCGCGGGGCTGAAGATCCGCGAGAAGGCGGCCCTCGCCATTCGCCTGCGCCTCGCCGCCAACCAGCCACATCGCGAGGCGATCCGCCGGGCGCTCTCGGTGCTCGCTTTGCCGATCCACGCGCCGCTGGCTGCGCGCCTCATCTACCGCACTGTGGACGCGGTCTGGCAGGCCCTCGGCGACCGGTCGACGGACTACAACTTCTATACCAAGCGGGGCTTGCTGGCGGGGGTCTACGGCTCGACCTTGCTCTATTGGCTCAACGACAAATCGGCGGAGAGCGCGGAGAGCTGGGCTTTCCTCGACCGGCGCATCGCCGAGGTGATGAAGATCCCCAAGGCCATGGCGCGCCTCGACAAGCTGAAGGAAAGGCTCCCCGACCCCTTCCACCTGCTGCGCCGAGGCCGGGCCGCACGTTAGGGGCAGGGCGTCAGGACCGCCGGGCCTGCCGCCGTCTCCGGCACGTCATGGCAGGCGCCGCCGAAGCAGATCTTCCAGCCCCCGCCCGTGGCGCCGGACCGGGCGAGGGTTACCTCGGTCTGGATCGGGAGCTTCGGGTGATAGCGCCACAGATGGCCGTCGAAAACGGCATCCGGCGGGGGCTCCATGCCGGCGCCCGAGCCCTCGATGCGCGCTTCGAGGATTTCGAGGCCATCTGGCCTCACGCGCCAGTCCTCTTCCCATCTCGTCTTCTCGACCGAGTGCGTCCAGGCGAGGGTGAAGAGGCTGGTCGCATAGACGACCTTCGCCGCTCCGAGAACAACACATAAATTCAAGGCTTTGTGGCCTTTGGTTCAGCCGGGCGCGCACGCCAGTAATGCTGCGCCAGAAAGAGGGCGGCCAGCAGAAATCCGACCTCGTCGCTGACCGGCAGTGCCACCACGAGGCTGAAGGCGGCGATCGTCGCCAGCCCCCGCTCCCAGAAGGCCAGGGGACCCCTGAGATAGCCGGTGGCGGCAGCGCCCCACAAGGCGATGGCGAGGCAAGCCTTGACGACGATATAGGCGACGGCCGCAAGAAACCCGAAGGACTGGGCGATGGGCCCGCCCGGCTGGAGCATGAGCGCCGGGGCATAGACGGCCATGAAGGGGATGACGAATCCGGCAAGGGCGATCCTGATCGCCTGGACGCCGATCTTCATCCCCGATTCCTGGGCGATCGGGGCGGCAGCGAAGGCGGCCAGCGCCACCGGCGGAGTCAGATCCGCAAGGATGCCGAAATAGAAGACGAACATGTGGCTGACGATCAGCGGCACGCCCAGATGCAGCAGCGCCGGGCCGGCGAGGGAGGAGGTGATGATATAGGTCGGGATCGTCGGGATCCCCATGCCGAGGATGAGACAAGTGATCATGGTCAGGAACAGGGAGAGGAAGAGGCTCTGCTTTCCGATGGAGACGACGAAGCCGCCGAAGGTGGTCGCCGCGCCCGTCAGAGTCATGGTGCCGACGATGATGCCGACGATGGCACAGGCGATGCCGACGGGAAGCGCTGCCTTGGCGCCCTCGGCCAGGCTGTCCCGGGCGATGATCAGGGTCTCCCGCCCGCCCCGGATGAGGGCGTTGAGAGCGACCAGCAGGCCGAGCGCCGCGGCGATGACCCAGAGCCCGTATTGGAAGAAGCCGGCCGCGGCCAGTCCGAGCAGGATCCAGAAGACGATCCTGAGGCTCCGGGCTGGAAACTGCCGGGAGACCGGCGCCCCCAGCATCAAGAGCGCCGTGAAGGCGAGGCCGACCGTGCCTGCGAAGAGCGGGGTGTAGCCGTCGAAGAGCAGGTAGATCAGGGCGACCAGCGGCAGCACCAGATGCCAGCCGCGCTTGAGCGCGGCACCGGCTGCCGGTACCTGGTCTTCCGGCAGGCCGAGGAGCCCGCGCCGCCCCGCCTCCAGATGCACCATCCAGAAGGCCGAGCCGAAATAGAGCAGTGCGGGGATGACCGCCGCTTTTGCGATCTGCGCATAAGGCACGCCGATGGTCTCGGCCATGATGAAGGCGACGGCACCCATTACGGGCGGCATGATCTGGCCGCCCATGGAGGCGGTCGCCTCGACCCCGCCGGCGAAGGCGGATTTGTAGCCGAAGCGCTTCATCAGGGGGATGGTGAACTGGCCGACGGCGACCACATTGGCGATGCCGGAGCCCGAGATCATGCCCATGAGGGCCGAGGCGATGACTGCGACCTTGGCCGGTCCGCCGCGGGTGCGGCCGACCATGCCCAGCGAGACATCGGTGAAGAGGCGGATGACTCCGGTCCGCTCGAGGAAGACCCCGAAGACGATGAAGATGAAGATGTAGGTGGAGGAGACATATGTGGGGATGCCGTAGATCCCCTCTGTCCCATAGGACATCTGGTCGATGATCTGGGAGAAGTCGTAAGGCCGATGATCGAAGGGGGCCGGCAGATACTGGCCGAAGATCCCATAGGCGAGGAAGAGCCCGGAAACGATGGGAAGCGCCGGGCCGATGGCGCGCCAGGTGGCGATGAAGAGCACGGCGAGGCCCAGAATGCCCACGCCCATATCCCAGCCATCCGGCTCGCCGGCGCGGTCCAGCAGGTCCTGATAGAAGAACCATTGATAGAGCCCGACCGCGAAGCCCAGCAGCCCCAGGGCCCAGGCGGCGAGCCGATGGCGCAGGCTGCGCCCTGTCGCCACCAGCGGCAGGGCCAGCAGCATCAGGAACCCCACATGTACGGCGCGCACGATCAGGCTCGGCAGGTTGATCGCATGCGCGGCAGTTCCGATCTGGAAGACCGAGAAGGCGATCGCAATGGCGAAGAGCAGCCGCCCCTCGCGATCCCGGCCGAAACGCACCGCCAGCGGGTTGATCTCCGCCGGCTCGCTGAGGGCCGCAGCGCTGGCCTCGAACTCCTCGGCCAGCGTCTCCGGCCGATGCGCGCCCGCCACCATGGGCCGGCCGGGCGACCTCAGAGCACGCCCTTCTCCTTGTAGTAGCGCTCGGCCCCGGGATGGATCGGGACAGGCATGCCCTTGGCGGCGTCGGCGAGCTTGATATCCGCTGCCGCCTTATGAGCCGCCACCATGTCGTCCAGATGGTCGAAGAGCTGCTTCGTCATCTGATAGGCAAGGTCGTCGGAGACCCCCTCCCGCGTCACCAGGAAGTTGATGACGGCTGCGGTCGGCACCGCCTGGCCCTGGCCCTGATAAGTGCCGGCGGGAATCTCCCGCGCGATATAGGGCGCGCCCAGCTTGGCGACGATATCACCGGGTACCGCCACCACGGTGATCGGGATCGAGCTCGCGAGATCGCGGATCGAGGCGACGCCCAGCCCCACCGATTGCAGAGTCGCGTCGAGCTGGCGGTTCTTGATGAGCTCGACGGATTCGCCGAAGGCCAGATATTCGACCCGGCCGAGGTCCTTGTAGGTGATGCCCGCCGCTCCGAGGATGGCGCGAGCATTCAGCTCGGTGCCGGATTTCGGCGCCCCCACCGAGAGGGATTTGCCCTTGAGATCGGCGAGCGTCGCAATGCCCGACTCCTTGGAGGCGACGATCTGGATGAAGTTGGGATAGATGGCGGCGAGGCCACGCAGCTTGTCGAGCCTGCCCTTGAAGCCGGCCTCCTTGTTCCCCTCCCAGGCAAACTGCACGGAATCGCCGAGGGCGAAGGCGACTTCGCCCTTGTCCTGCTGCAGGAGATTCAGATTCTCCACCGAGGCCTTGGTGGCCTGCACCTGGGTGCGGATGCCGGGGATGTTGTCGCCGTAGATCTTGGCCAGCGCCACGCCCAGCGGGTAGTAGACGCCGCTCGTGCCGCCGGTCAGCACATTGACGAACTCATCCGCCCGCGCGAGCGGCACGCTGCCGGCGAAAGCGAAGCCGGCGGCGACGCCGACAAAGGCCCGGCGGGTCAAGACGCTCGTCATCCCATTCCTCCCTATTGGTTTGGTCTCGCACCAACTCTAACGCGCAGCACCCGGCAAGGTGGCACAAAAAGATCCGGATCGAACAGGGCTTCAGAGGCTGGCGGAGAAGGGCAGGGGCTCACCCAAAGCCGGCAAAAAAAAGAGCGAGCCGCCGGCTCGCTCCGTTCGCGTCGATTGGTGCCCTTAATGCGCCAGGCCCTGCTCCCGGGCGGCGTTGCGGATCGACTTCTGCAGCTTCTCGAAGGCGCGGACCTCGATCTGGCGCACGCGCTCGCGGCTGATGTCGTATTCCTTGCTCAGATCCTCCAAGGTCGCCGGCTCGTCCTTCAGCCGGCGCTCGATCAGGATATGGCGCTCGCGATCGTTGAGCCCGTCGAGGGCCTTGCCCAGCAGCTTCTGCCGGGCCGAGAGCTCCTCGTTCTCCGCCAGGCGGGTCTCCTGGGTCGGCGTGTCGTCCACGAGCCAGTCCTGCCATTCCCCTTCACCCTCGGCCCGGACAGGGGCGTTGAGGGAGTTGTCGGGAGCGGCAAGCCGCCGGTTCATGGTGACGACATCCTCCTCCGGCACCGCCAGGCGGTCGGAGATGGTCTTCACCTGCTCGGGCGACAGATCGCCCTCCTCGATCGCCTTGATCTGACCTTTCACGCGCCTCAGATTGAAGAACAATTTCTTCTGGGCGGCGGTGGTGCCGATCTTCACCAGCGACCAGCTGTGCAGGATGTATTCCTGGATCGCGGCGCGGATCCACCACATGGCATAGGTCGCGAGCCGGAAGCCGCGGTCCGGGTCGAAGCGCTTGACCGCCTGCATCATGCCGACATTGCCCTCGGCGATGAGTTCGTTGATGGGCAGCCCGTAGCCGCGATAGCCCATGGCGATCTTGGCCACCAGGCGCAGATGGCTGGTGACCAGGCGGTGGGCAGCCTCCGGGTCCTTATGTTCCCGCCAGCGCTTGGCGAGCATGAACTCCTCGTTCGCTTCCAGCATGGGAAACTTGCGGATTTCCTGCAGATAGCGGGAGAGCCCGCTGTCCGACTGCAGGGTCGGCAGAGTCCTGATTGTGGTTGTCATACCCCTCCTAACACCCTGAGCCCGTTTTCTGGTCCCCTGTGGTGTC
>DATBBO010000562.1:0-15635 GCA_036270995.1 Dongiaceae bacterium
CGAATAGAAATAGGTGATGGTGCCGATGGCCATGACCATGCCGAGGTCATTCTTGGTGGAGAAGATGCCGCGCAAGCCATCCGGTCCAACGGGATCTGCCCCACCGATTCCGGGCGCTGCCACCGCAACGACCAGGGAGGCGACGGCCATCAGGCCGGTTGCCTGGCGGGCGATCGCCACCACATCCTCGAGGTCATAGCGCGCGGTGAGGTACCAGGCCCAGAGAGCGGCCGTCACCAGCGAGACGGCGCGGCGGAGCGTGATATCTGGATAGTCCGACCAGGATATCGAGCAGACGGCCAGAAGGGTGAGGGCCACGATCGGCCACATGCGGGGCAGGCAGCGAAACGCGACTCTGCCATGCCGAAGGAGAAGGAGGAGGGTGACGGCCAGGACGAAGGCGGTGGAGATCGTGCTCAGAGGATTTGAGGCCCCCAGATCGGGCGATTCGTCGCTCGTGCGCAACATCATTGGAACAATGGCGCCGCATTGCAGCACGAAGGTGGTCACATTGAAGATCCATTCGAAACGCTTCATCTGCCTCTCCGGCGGTCCGGACCTGCCTAGCCAAATGCTTTGCTGAGGCCAGGGCTGCGCCAAGCCAAGGGGCAATATCCGGCCGCCGAACAGTCGTCTTAATGCAACGGTTGTTCCCGAGAATTGCCCCTTAACCTGGGGCTGCGAAGGGAGGAGCGTTGCAGCCGTGCGCCGGACGGGGAGCCTCCACGCCGCGCGTGGGTTACGTGCTTGCACTACCGAGGTCTATCCACCGTGAGCGCAGTCGAGGTCAGCGTTCTCATTCCGACGTTTCGCCGCCCGGAGCTGCTTCGGGCTGCGATCGGCAGCGTGCTTGCCCAGCAGGGGCTCGCCGTCGATGTGGAGATCGTGGTGATCGACAACGATCCCGCAGGCTCGGCTCGAGGCGTCGTGGCCGATCTGGCTTCTACCGGCGCAATGGAGCTGCGTTACCTAAGCGAGCCCCGGCCGGGTATCTCCCATGCGCGCAATACGGGAGTTGCGGCCTCGCGCGGAGCCTATGTGGCCTTCCTCGATGACGACGAGGCGGCCTCGCCCCTCTGGCTCGCGAGCTTCCTTGCCACGATGCGGGCGCATCTGGGAGATGTCGTCGTCGGCCCGGTGCAGCCGCACTTTCCCGATGGCGTTTCGGTCGCCGCCTATGCGCGCGGGGTTTACGAACGCGACGCCCAGGCGCCGACGGGGCAGGCGATCGAATGGTCGGGCATCGGCAATTCGCTATTGCGCCGCGACCGCTGCCTCGCTGCGGCCGTTCCCTTCGATCCGCAGTTCGGTCTCTCGGGCGGCGAGGACACGGTGTTCCTGGCGCGGCTGCGGGAGCGCGGCCGCCGGCTCGTCTGGTGCGCGGAGGCTCTGGTGACGGAGGAGATTCCTGCGGACAAGCTGGCCCCGGGCTATCTCCTGCGCCGCGCCTTCCGCTCCGGGCAGACGACCGCCTTTCTCCCCAGCGCGCTTGCGCGTCCGCGCTGGAGCGCCGTGGGGCGGTGGATGGTGATCGGCGCAGGGCAAGCCTGCGTCTATGGGGTCTGGAGCGTCGCCCTCAGGCTTCTTGGGCATGAGGCCTGGCTCGCGGCCATGGCCAAGGCCGCCAGCGGGCTCGGCAAGGTGATGTGGCATCCGGCGCTGCATATTCGGAACTACCAGCTCGGCGTCGCCCGCAAGCCGGCGCCGCGGACTGGGTGACGGCGCCCGCTGCGCCAATCGAAAGGGTGAGGGAAAGACGTGAAGAAGCTCCTCGCGCCGATGGTGGTGACGGCGGCGCTCGCGATTGCGGTACTGCCGACCGGTGCCGCTGCACAGGCGACGGCCACGCCCGGCAAGGCGCTGAAAATGGTGCTCGTGCCGAAATGGCTCGGGAGTGACCGGATCAGCAAGCTGTTCGATCAGGTTCGCGAAGGGGCGGAGCAAGCGGCGAGGGAACTGCAGAATCCGGTGCCATTGCAATTCGAGGGGGCCCCGCCCGGACACAGCGTCCCCGGGCAAGTCGACATCGTCACCAAGGCAACGAGCGACGGCGCCAACGCCATCATGATCTCGAATAACTCCGGCGAGCAGATCGTGCCGGCCCTCAAGGCCGCCCGCGACAAGGGCGTCAGGGTCGTCAGCTGGGACTCGCCCGTTCATTCGGCCGAGGGCGAGGACCTGTACATCGCACAAGCTGATTTCTCCACGACCGGCAAGGTGTTGGCCGACATGGCGTTGAGCATTCTCGGGGCCGATGGCGGCGAGTTCGCAATCCTGGCGGCAACCCCGCAGTCGGCGGGTCCGAATGCCTGGATCAAGGCCTTCCAGGAAGCCCTGAAGGATCCGAAATACGCCAGGCTGAAGCAGGTCGATCTCGTCTACGGCAGCGACCAATCCGAGCCGAGCTATCAGCAGGCGCGTGCACTCGCCGCCAAGCATCCCGGGCTGAAGCTGATCGTGGCCCCCACCTCGATCGGCATCGCCGCGGCCGCCAAGGCCATGCAGGACGAGAAGCTCTGCGACAGAGTGAAGGTCACCGGGCTCGGCGTGCCGAGCGAGATGCGTGCCTATATGATGGAAGGCTGCGCGCCGCAATTTGCCCTGTGGAGCTTCGTCGACCTCGGCTACCTCGCTTACTATACGGCCTATCTGCTGGCGACGGATGCCATCAAGGCAGAGGAGGGCCAGCAGTTCACCGCCGGAAGGCTGGGCCACTACACGATCACCAAGGATCCCACTCGTCCGCATGGCCTGCGCGTGGTGCTGGGCCCCCTCCATGTCTACGACAAGACCAATATTGGCGCCACGGAGTAGGGCCTTGCCCAACGCCAGGCCGGGCTGCGCGCAGAGCGATATCGGCCGAGAGCTAGTCCTTGCGCAGCGGATCGAGCCTTCCAGAACCTGCCGGCAGCAGCCGGCCGCGGCGCGCCCGCGCGATGGCGCCGGCCTTTTCATAGGCGGCCAGAAGGGGCGGCACGGAATAGTCCCAGGCCAGGGCCTTGCGCACCCGCTCCATGCCGAAGGAGCGCATCCGCGCTCGTGCCGCATCGTCCCTCGAGAGCTCGAGGATTCCTCGGGCGAGGGCGTCTTCGTTGTTGGCCTCGACATACCGTGCCGCCTCGTCGGCCGACACACGTGCCTCGCGCAGGTCGTAGCAGACGATCGGCAGGCCGAAGAACATGTACTCCACGATCTTGTTCATCGTGCTCTTGTCCGTCCAATCGTTCTTCGGGTCGGGATCAATGGCGATATCGGCGGAGGAGAGAATGCGGCAGAGATCCTCGTCCGGGATCCGGCCGGTGAAGGTGCAGTACTCGGCGACGCCGATCTCGCTTGCATAGCTCTGAACCACCGGCTGATGTGGCCCTCCGCCGACAAGCACGCAGTGGAAGTCCCGGTAGTCGTAGCGCTTCACGAGCTGCTCGATCGCCCGGATCAAATGGTCGACGCCGTCCTGCTTGCAGATCTCACCCAGATAGACCAGGAGATGGCGCTTGCCACGACGCCAGGTTTCGTCAGGGGGATAGACGGTGAAGCGCGCAAGCTGTGGGCCAGAGCGCACGATGTAAATGTCATCGGGCCGCTTTCCCCCGCGTTGAACGGCGATGTCCTTGTGGCTCTGGTTCGTGGTGACGACGACATCGGCCTGCCGGAAGGTCTGCTTCTCCAGCCATAGCAGGCCGCGGAGGATCGCACCCCCGCCGCCGAATTTTGCCCGGTACATCTCCGGCGACAGGTCGTGATGGTCGAAGAGGAAGACCTTGCCGAAGGGGCGCCAGAGCCAGCCGAGGAGCCAATAGGTCTCCGGTGGGTTGCAGGCATGGAGGATGTCGAAGCCGCGCCCGAAGAGGGCGACGCGCAACGACAGGAGGGAGCTCAGCAGGAAGCACCAGATGAATTCGGCCGCAAAGCCGAGCTTGGTCGAGGGATCGAATGGCAGGGTGTAGCGGAAGATTTCAATCCCCTCGAGCAGCTCATGGCCTGCATTGAAGCCCTTGGCCTTCGGGCAGATGACGCTGACGAGATAGCCCGCCTGGGCCAGCGTGGTCGCTTCGAGCCAGACGCGGCGATCGAAGGGCACCGGCAGGTTCTGCACGATAATCAGAACGCGACCTCCGTTGATGTCGTCTCGGCTCATGCGGTGCTCGCTCCATTATTTGCCACAGGCGGTACAGACATCGATGGAAGACATATCGACCGGCGCCGGAGCCGCGCAATTGCAAGATGCCAGCGGCCGTAAATTGCTCCAATCATTGGCGTCGCCATTCATCTAGCGTCTGGCCGAAATCCAGCGAGTGCAATGACATGTGCGGCATCGCCGGCTTCATTCTGACACGCCGTGTGCCGGACGCCGAATCTCGGCTCCGCGCCATGGCGGATAGCATCCGCCATCGCGGGCCGGATGGTGAAGGTCTTTTCCTGGACGGCACCGGCGATGGGACCTCGTTGGTGGGCCTCGCCCATCGGCGTCTGGCGATCATCGATCTTGCGACCGGCACGCAGCCCATGGTGCATCAGAGCGCCGGCGTCACGCTAATCTACAATGGCGAGATCTACAATTTCGATCTGCTGCGCCTGGAACTGGAGGCGCTCGGGCATCGCTTCCGCACGAAATCCGATACGGAAGTGCTGCTCAACGCCTATGTCGAATGGGGTCCGCAATGCGTCGCCCGGCTGCGGGGCATGTTCGCCTTCGCGCTTTGGGACCATCCCCGCGGGCGCCTGATGCTGGCGCGCGACCAGTTCGGCAAGAAGCCGCTCTACATCCATGAGAGCCGCGACCGGCTGCTGTTCGGATCGGAGATCAAGGCCCTGCTGGCCTTCGGCGATCTGCATCCGGCCCTCGACCGGTCGTCGGTCGCCGACTACCTGTTCTACCGCTACGTGCCAGCACCCCATACGCTCTTCGCCGGCATCCGAAAGCTGATGCCCGGCAGCTATGCCCTCTGGGAGCAGGGCCGGCTGACGGAGACGAGCTATTATACGCCGCCCTACGGGCTCTCGCCGTCGAATGACAGGCAGATCGACGACCCTCTCTACGCCTTCGCGCAGGAACTCGACACCGCTGTCAAGATCCGGATGGTGAGCGATGTCCCCTATGGCGCCTTCCTCTCAGGCGGCCTCGACAGCTCCGCGATCGTGGCGCTGATGTCGCGCCACTCTGCCAAGCCTATCAACACCTTCTCCATCGGTTTCCGCGAGGCACGATATTCCGAGCTCGACTATGCCCGGATGGTGGCGCAGCAGTTCCGCACGCACCACACCGAGCTTCTGGTGTCGGCCGAGGATCTGATGCAGCACCTGCCGAAGCTGATCGATCATGGCGACGCGCCGGTGGGCGAGGCCTCCAACATCCCAATCTACCTCCTGTCGCGCGAGGCGGCGAAGACCGTGAAGATGGTGCTGACCGGGGAGGGGTCGGACGAGCTTCTGGGCGGCTATCCGAAGCACTCGGCGGAACGGTTCGTCGCACTCTACCAGGGCCTGGTCCCCGCCTTCGTGCACCGCGCCATCGTCGAGCCGCTGATCAACCTGCTGCCCTATAAATACCGTCGCCTCAAGATCATGATGGCCACCATCGGGCTGCGCGATCCGCATGAGCGGATGCCGCGCTGGATGGGCGCCATGTCCCTGGATGAGCGCAACCGGCTGCTGGGGGCGGGCGTGCTCCAGCGGGCACCCGATCCGCGGCCCTTCTTGTGGAGCTCGAAGCGCTCCGCCCTGCAGAGGGTGCTCTATTTCGATCAGACCTCCTGGCTGCCCGACAACCTCCTCGAGCGTGGCGACCGCATCACCATGGCGGCCTCCATCGAGGCGCGGATGCCCTTCATGGATACCGAGCTCGCCGCGCTGGCCGCCCGGCTTCCCGACAGCTGGCGCATCAAGGGCCTTACCCAGAAGTACATCCTGCGCCGCATGATGGCGGAGGTGCTGCCCAAGGCGATTCTGAACCGACCGAAGGTGGGCTTCCGCGTTCCCATCAACGAGTGGTTCCGGGGGCCGATGCGCAGCTTCGTACGCGACCATGTCATGGGCCCGGCCTCCCTGGCGCGCCAGCTTTTCAACGGCCGCGAAGTGGAGCGCGTGCTCGACGAACATGAGTGCGGCCGCCAGAACCACGAGAAGCTGATCTGGACCCTGGTCAATCTCGAGCTGTTCCAGAAGCGGTTTCGCCTAGCCTAATGCCTATGACACCGCGGCGCGTGGCGATCCTGCACCAAGGCTGCGTGCCGACTTACCGCCGGGCGTTCTATGAGCGATTGGGCGCAATCGCGGAACGCAACTATGTCGTCTTTCATGGACAGGCGGAGCCCGGCAGCGGCATAACGGCAGCGCCACCGCCCTTCAGCTTCGCGCATGTCAGCGTGCGCAACCGCTTCTGGCGTCTGGCCGGCCGCAGCCTCGTCTATCAACCGGTGTTTCTGCGCATCGCCGGTGGCGGTTTCGATGCGCTGGTCGTCGGCCATGAAGTTAAATATGCGGCCAATATCGCGCTGGCGCTGCTGTTCCGGGCCCGAGGCAAGCCCGTGCTGCTCTGGGGGTTCGGGCGTAATCTCGACATCCAGAAGGACCGGCGCTCGCGCCTCGGCCGTTGGCTGGGGCATACGGTGCGGTGGGCCCAGGGCTTCATGCTGGGCGTGGCAACGGACTTCCTCGCCTATACGGCCAAGGGCGGCGAG
This sequence comes from Dongiaceae bacterium, assembly GCA_036270995.1. Taxonomy (GTDB): domain Bacteria; phylum Pseudomonadota; class Alphaproteobacteria; order Dongiales; family Dongiaceae; genus DASXQK01. Next base: position 6,681 of record DATBBO010000562.1, read on the forward strand.
CATGCGATCGAGGCGGGCATGCCGCACGAGCGGGTCACGGTTCTGAACAACACGATCGATACCTCACGCGAGGTCGCATCCCACGCCCGGGCACAGTCCCTGGACCGAAGCGCCTTGCGGCGGGAACTCGGGCTTTCGGAAGGAGCGGTCGTCTTCCTCTTCGTCGGGCGGCTGAACGCCGCCAAGCGGGTCGATCAGTTGATCGAGGCCGTGCGCGGGCTACACCGGCAGAGCGGCGCGGCGCTCGAGGTCCTGATCGTCGGCGGCGGTCCCAGCGATGCATCGCTCCGGGCCCTTGCCGCTGGCGAGAGCTGGTGCCATTTCCTAGGGGAGATCCATGACAGCGACGTGCTGGGCCGGATCTTCCGGGCCAGCGATGCCGTGGTGATCCCCGGCTATGTCGGGCTCGCGGTCAATCATGCCTTCGCTCATGGCCTGCCGTTGATCACATGCCGGTCGGAGGTCCACAGCCCCGAGATCGAATATGTCGAGCCCGATATCAATGGCCTGATCCTGCCTTCCCTGGAGGCCTTGGGCGCGGGGCTGCAACGCTTCGCAAACTCGGCCGAGCTGCGGCGGGAGCTGGCCGCCGGTGCGCTGCGCAGCCGCGAGAGGCTCGATCTCCGCCATATGGTGGAGGCTTTCGATCAGGGCGTTCGGCGCGCGCTCGACCGGTCCACCTCGACGCATCTCAGCGACCCGCTCCTGAAGACGGGAGCGTCGTGAGAGCAAGGCTCGCCGCCATGCCAGAGCGCAAGGATCTCGGCCAACACACGAAGCCGGTGAGGGATCGGCGGCGCCCGGAGATCGAAGCGGACCCGGCGGCCGTCGAGGGCCATCGGCGAAGGAGAAGGATGTGAACGAAGCACAAGTTCAAAGCTTCTGGCAGGCCCATCCCTGCGGCGATCATCAGGTCGGCGGGCTCGATCAGGGCTTCGCTCGGGACTATGAGACATTCTTCCGCGAATACGATGCGTTCCGCTATCGGCGCGAGGGACATATCCTGAAATGCCTCGACGCCATCGATTTCCGCGGCAAGCACCTGCTGGAGATCGGCCTGGGACAGGGCGCGGATTCCGAGCAGATCATCCGGCGCGGCGGGCACTGGTCCGGCCTCGATCTGACAGCCGAGGCGGTGGACCGGGTCCGCACCAGGCTCAAACTGCGCGGCCTTCCCTATGAGGAGCTGAAGCAGGGCAGCGCACTGGACATTCCCTACGAGAACGATTCCTTCGACATGGTGTTCAGCCATGGGGTCCTGCACCATATCCCCGAGATCCGCCGAGCGCAGGCGGAAATCGCGCGGGTGCTGAAGCCGGGCGGCGAGCTCGTGCTCATGGTCTATGCCAAATATTCCTTCAATTATCTGGTGGCGATCGGGCTGCTGCGTCGGTTGGGGCTCGCTTTCCTTTACGCGGCCAGGCGCGATCCCGGTGGAATCTATGGGGATCATTTGCGCAACGCGCGCCGGATGGGGCTCGGACGCTATCTCCGGATGGAGAATTTCATCCATCGCAACACCGACGGCCCCGACAATCCCTATTCCAAGGTCTATGACTTGGCCGGGATCCGGCGCGACTTTCCGGAGTTTCAGATCCTGAAGTCCTACAAGCGCTGGATGCATGGGCCGCCCTTGCCCGTCTCCGGCCTGCCGCTGGGCCGCTGGCTCGGCTGGCATCTCTGGGTTCACCTGAGGCCGTTGAAGTCGGCGGCTTGACGGCCATATCAGGGGCGTGCGAAGGGCGTGCCGGCGCGGGCGGACGGCGGCGCGGAAGGGTGGGTCTCCTGTATAGCTTCTGGTTCTTCGTGACCGATCTCGGGGACAGCGCGGTGACGCTACCCCTGGCGGCCTTGGCGTTGCTCTATCTCCTGCTGGCCCATTGGCCGCGCGCCGCCCTCGCGCTTGCCATCAGCCTGGCTGCGGGCGGGACGGCCATCGGCGCGCTGAAGCTCGCTCTCCAGTCCTGTGGCCACCGCCTGCTGCAGACGACGGTGATCGATCCTAGCGGCCATGTGGCCATGAGCACGCTGATCTATGGCGCCCTGGCGCTTCTTTTGGGGAGCGCGCTGGCCGGGGCGTGGCGCGGCGCAGTCCATCTCGCCTTCGCTCTTCTCATTGCCGCCATCGCTCTCTCCCGGCTCGTCCTCCATGCCCATAATCTCGGCGAGGTGCTGGTGGGGCTTGCCGTCGGCCTCGGCGCACTCATCCTCTTCCGCCAATTGCACGGAGAGCCGGCCCCGGGCGGGCTCAGGGTCAGCCGCCTGGCGCTCTCCGCCCTGCTGCTGATGGTGGCGATGCACGGGACGCGCTGGCCCATCGAGGACGAGATTCACAGCATGGTGGCCCTGATCAGGGCCGGCGTGCCGGAATGCGCCTGAAACTGTAATTTATTGAATTAAAAGGATTTGCTGGGGATCTCGCCTCCACCTGCGACGCGGCGGCACAGGCCGTGCTATTGCAATTGACTTGCAATTGCATCTTTGGCATAAGCGCGGCCTTGCTTTGCCAATGTTGCGGGAGGGTCAGGTGCAGCGCGGCAGTTCATCGGAGTTCGTGATTGGCGCCAGAGCGGCGTCCTTGATGCTCGCCGTATCGGCCGGAAGTCTCCTTCTCTCTCCCATCACGGCGAATGCCCAGAGCACCGCGCGGCACGGCATCCTGCTCGCCGAATCGAACTCGGCCGGCGAACGTCAGCCGGGCAAGGGCATGGATCCCGCGCTCGAGGCCAAGCTCGACGAGGCGGCGGCCGCCTACAAGAAGCTCGCCACGGCGGATATCGACAGCCTGGTGGCCAATTCGGACAAGATGCTGGCGGCCATGCAGGCGGGCGACGTCGCGGGCGCCCGACAGGCTTGGATCGATGCGCGCGCAGGCTATGAGCGCTCGGAGATCTTCACGATCAAATTCCCCTCCCTCGATTCCGCCATCGATTTCTGGCCCAACAGCGAGACGGGTTTCCATGGCATCGAGGCGAAGCTCTTCGCGCCGGGGGCACCGCTGCCGCTGGCCGAGACGCAGACTCTGGTGGACAAGGTCCATACTTTGCAGCGGGTCTTCAATGGCGAGCCGCTCTACGGCCACGGCGTGCTGGTCGGCATCGGCTCGCTCGCCTTCGAACTCGGCGAGAGCAAGGCCAAAGGCGGGGAATCGGCGATCAGCGGCACCTCGCTTCTCGACATGCAGCACAATGTCGATGGCATCGAGCTTGCCTGGAACACCGTCTTTGCCAAGATCGTGCGGGACAAGAACGCGGGCGTGGCCGATCGCGTCGAGAAGGAGATCGCCGAGGTCCGCCAGCTCGTCAGCGTCGCTTCCCTCGATCAAGTCGATGCGCAGGCGCTGGAGCAGAAGGCGGAGATGCTCGCGGGATCGGTCTCCGATGCGGCGGTGGAGCTCGGCTGGCCGGCGCCAGATTTTACCGACACCGACGATTGAGGTCCGGCTTGTCGCGCGGCGTCCAGCTGACTCTCTCTTGCGCGCTTCTTTGCGCTGGCCTCGCCTTGCCTGCGCGGGCGGGCGATCCAACGGTGCTGCCGCCGGGAACGGTGTTCGGCGAGGAGAGCGTTCGCCAGCCGCGCGAGATCCTGCATGACGAGGCCGATGGCGGGCGGCAAAGCGATCTCGTCGCGCTCGGCAACATGGCCTTTTCCTCCCCGCAGATCTTTGGCGATCCGGCGCGCAAGGCGGGCCTCACCTGCGAGACCTGCCACAACCAGGGCGACGTCAATCCGGTCTTCTTCATCCCCGGCCTCTCCGACCGGCCCGGCGGCCTGGCGGTGGTCAACGCCCTGTTCAATACCCAGACCACCAACGGCCTGCACCGCCATATCGACATCCCGAGCCTGCGCGGCATCCGCTATCTCGCCCCCTATGGGCGCGACGGGCGGATCGCCTCGCTGCGCGATTTCACGCGAAACGTGATCGTCAACGAGTTCGGCGGGGCGGAGCCCTCGCCGAAGTTGGTCGATGCCATCACGGCCTATATGGAGCAGATCGACGTCCTGCCCAATCCTAAGCTGAAGAGCGACGGGCAGCTGACGGATGCCGCAGACCCGGCCGCCCGTCGCGGCGAGCGGCTGTTCAACCGCACCTTTCCGCAGATGGGCAGCCAATCCTGCGCCAGCTGCCATCACCCCTCCGCCCTCTTCGTCGATCACCTGCAGCACGACATCGGTACCGGCGGCGCCTTCAAGACCCAGACCCTGCTCAACGCCGATTTCACCGCGCCTTATTTCCACGACGGGCGCTACGCGACATTCGGCCAGGTCGTCGACTATTTCGACGGCACCTACAAGCTGGGTCTCACGCAGGCGGACAAGAGCGACCTCGTGGCCTATCTCCAGGCCGTCGGGGATGGGGAGCAGCCTTTCGAGAACAACACGCCGGACCGCGAGCTCGACGAGCTGCTGGTCTTCAGCCGCCCGCTGGAGCGCGCCATCGGCGAGCACGACATGTCGGTGGTCGATCTGGCCGTCGGAACTATCGCCCACGAGATGCGCGAGCTCCAGGAGCGATTTCCCGGGCCCTCGGATCCCCTGGGCGCCGGCGAGCAGGCGCTGCTGAGGCCGGCACGCAGTGCCGCGGCAGGGCTGGTCATCCAGCTTCGGCGCGTCCAGTCCGCGGCCCAGGAGGGCCGCTATGACGAGGCGATGGCCGCGCTCAAGGCCTTCCGCAGCCAGGCCGATGCGGCGCGACCCGTCTTCCTGGCCGCATTGCCGGTCTCCCTCTACGACCCGACGCTGGCGGCTCAGCATCAGGCCCTGGTGGCTGAGCTCACGCCGCTCGCGACACAGTCAACGCCCCCGGCGACGGCGGGCTCGAAGCCCAATCCCTGACCTGAAGAGAGGAATCATGCGACTGATCGGATCGAAACAGAGCATCCTGGCCGCGGCGGCCTTTGCGAGCGCGCTTCTGCTGTCGGGCGCGGCCGCGCGCGCGGAGGATGCGCAGGTCTTCAACATCACCATCAAGGATCACAAGTTCGATCCGGCCGAGCTGCATGTGCCCGCCGGCAAGCCCATCATTCTTGTCGTCAAGAATGCCGATGAGACAGCGGAGGAGTTCGAATCCTCCACCCTCAAGGTCGAGAAGGTCATTGCCGGCGGCCAGCAGGGAACGGTGCGGCTGCGTCCGCTCGCCGCCGGCAGCTATGGCTTCGTCGGCGAGTTCCACGAGGATACCGCCAGCGGAAAGATCGTCGCCGAGTAGGATCCATCGATGCTCGCCACCCTCGTCATCGTCTTTCGTGAGGTCATCGAAGCAGGGCTGATCGTGGGAATCGTCCTCGCCGCGACCAAGGGCGTCGCGCGGCGGGGATTCTGGGTCTCTCTCGGCATCGGGGCCGGTGCGCTCGGCGCCTGCGTCGTCGCCATCTTCGCGAGCCAGATCGCCGCCTTGTTCCAGGGCTCGGGCCAGGAGATCTTCAATGCCAGCGTCCTGCTGGCCGCGGTGGTCATGCTGGCCTGGCACAATTCCTGGATGGCAAGCCACGGGCAGGACATCGCCCGGCAGATGCGGGCCGTGGGTGGCGCCGTTGCCGCGGGACAGCGGCCGATGACGGCCCTTGCCATCGTCGTCGGCGTCGCAGTGCTGCGCGAGGGATCGGAGATCGTCCTCTTCCTCTACGGCATCGCCAATAGCGGCAGCGAATCCGCTCTTGCCATGGTGGCGGGCGGCATCCTGGGCATAGTTTGCGGCGCGCTGCTCTCGGCCCTCATGTATCTCGGACTCGTGGCCATACCGATGCGCCGGCTGTTCGCCGTGACCACCTGGCTCATCACCCTGCTCGCAGCCGGGATGGCCTCCCAGGCCGTCGTCTTCCTGCAGCAGGCGGGCTATTTCCAGAGCTTCGCCGAGCCGCTCTGGAATACGAGCGGCATTCTCCCCGAGGACAGCATCCCGGGCCGGCTGCTGCGCGGCCTGATCGGCTATTCCGACAGCCCGACGGCGGCACAGCTCGCGGCCTATCTGCTGACCATTGCCGTCATCATCATGCTGATGCGCGTGGTGAGCCGGCGGCGGGGTGCGGCCGCGGCGTCGCTGGCCAAGACCTGAAATTTTCGGCCTTGCCTCCACCAGGGCGGCTCCTAGGATCACGCGAACCTAGAAGCCGCCCGGGGGATTCATGCTGACCGTCTATACCGACGACCACCACCTGCACGACGCCAAGGCCGAGTTTGTCCAGGGCCACATGGTGCCGATCTTCGAGATGCCGAAGCGCGCCGATTACGTGATCGAGCGCGTCCGGCAAGTGAATCTGGGCGAGGTCATGGCGCCCGAGCGTCAGCCCCGTGAGGCCATCGAGCGGATCCATAGCGCCGAATTCCTGAGCTTCCTCGAGACGGCCTGGGAGGAATGGCGGAAGACCAACGACCAGGGCGAGGCGATGCCGAATACCTGGCCGGGGCGGGGGCTGCGGCGGGTGATCCCGGAGAAGATCGGGGCGAAGATCGGCTATTACTGCTTTGACAGCAGCACGCCGATCATGAGCGGCACCTGGCGCGCGGCGCTGGCCGCCGCCGAGGTTGCGCTGACCGGCGCGGGGCGCGTGGCGTCCGGGGCACCTGCGGCATTCGCCCTCTGCCGGCCGCCCGGCCATCATGCGGGCAGGGATTATTACGGCGGCTATTGCTTCCTCAACAATGCGGCCATCGCGGCCCAGAGCCTGCGCGACAGGGGTGCAGCCCGAGTCGCCATCCTCGATGTCGATTACCATCACGGCAACGGCACCCAGGCCATCTTCTACGACCGCGACGATGTCTTCTTCCTGTCGCTGCATGCCGATCCGAGATGGGACTATCCCTATTTCCTGGGTTTCGCCGAGGAAGTCGGCGAGGGGGCGGGCAAGGGCTTCACCGCCAACTACCCCATGCCCTGGGGCACGAGCTGGGATCGCTATGGCGAGGCGCTGGGCGATGCGATCGCGCGCATCCGCCGCTACGGAGCCGAGGCAATCGTGGTCTCCCTCGGGGTGGATACCTTCAAGGAGGATCCGATTTCGAAGTTCAAGCTCGAGATGGCGGATTATCCGAAGATCGGCGCCATGATCGCAGCCCTCGGCCTTCCGACCCTCTTCGTCATGGAGGGCGGCTATGCCGTGGAAGAGATCGGCATCAATACGGTGAGCCTGCTCCAGGGCTTCGAAGGCCGACGGGCGGCGGGATGATCGTCGAAGACCAGGAGGAAATCCTCGCCTTCCTCCGGAACCCGGCAAGCTATGGCGGCACGGCGCGCACGGTCGATCAGATCGTGACCCACATCTCGGCCGTCTTCCTGGCCGGCGATTTCGTCTACAAGCTGAAACGGGCGGTGCGCTTCAACTATATCGACTACTCGACCCGCGAGAGGCGGGCCGAGGCCTGCGCAGCAGAGGTCGCGCTGAACCGCCGCACCGCCCCCTCGCTCTATCTCGGCACCCGCAGCATCCGGCGCCGGTTCGGCGGCGCGCTGGGCTTCGAAGGCGAGGGGCCACTGGTCGACACCGTCGTGGTCATGCGCCGCTTCGATCAGGCCTGCCTCTTCGACCGGTTGGCGCAGCAAGGCAAGCTGACGCCGCGACTGATGCGCGAGCTCGCCGACCGTATCGTGATCTTCCATCGCGACGCCGAGATCGACCCGGCCTTCGGCGGCTATGCCGGCCTAACCGAGGCCATGGACGGCATCGCCGACAATCTGGCGTTGGCGGGGTCGGCCATCCTCGACATCGCGGCGGTCTCGGCGCTGGTCGAAGGCAGCCGGGCGGCGCTGTTGGAGCTGAAGCCTCTTCTCGAGGCGCGGCGCGAGTCGGGCAAGGTCCGGCTCTGCCATGGTGATCTCCATCTGCGCAATATTTGTCTTCTCGACGGGCTGCCCACGCTTTTCGACTGCATCGAGTTCAACCGGCCGCTCGCCCGCATCGACGTTCTCTACGATCTCTCCTTCCTGCTCATGGACCTCGCTCATCGCCGGCTGCCGGATCTCGCCGGCATGGTCTTCAACCGCTACTTCGACCAGGAGGCGGAGATGGAGGGGGTGGCTGCCCTGCCGCTCTTTCTCTCGATGCACGCCGCCATCCGGGCTCATGTGACCGCCGCGGCCCTGCCGGCGAGAGCCGAGAGCGAGCGCGAGGCGGTCATCGGCGAGGCGCGCGCTTATCTCGATCTGGCTCGCGACCTTCTCCGCCCCGGGGCGCCCCGCCTCATCGCCATCGGCGGGTTGAGCGGCACCGGCAAGTCGACGCTGGCCTATGGGCTGGGGCCGCGACTCGCGGGCGCGCCGGGCGCCCGGGTGCTGCGCAGCGATATCCTACGCAAGCGGATGATGGGGGTGGCGCCGGAGACCCCCCTGCCGGAAGAGGCCTATGATGCGGCAGCGTCGCGCGCGGTCTATACGCGGCTCGGCGCGGAGGCCAGCACCCTGCTGCGGGGCGGGCGGAGCGTGATCCTCGATGCGGTGTTCCTGCGGCCGGAGGAACGCGCAGCGGCGGAAGCCGTCGCGCGGGATATCGGCGTCGGCTTCCGGGGGCTTTGGCTCGAAGCTGCACCCGAGGCGATGGCGGCCCGAATCGAGGATCGCCGGCATGACGCCTCCGATGCGACGGTCGAGATTCTGAAGCGCCAGCTCACGCTTCCGGCCGGGGCCATGACCTGGCGGCGGCTCGATGCCGGCGGCCCGCCGGCGGCGGTTCTGGCCGCGGCCGTGCAAATGATTGGTTGAATTTTTCCACGAGTTTGGCCATCACGCTTCCTTGACGCCCCGCTACGAGGGTGCAAGGGGTCCAAATGACGGCGGCCGAGGAACAGGTTGAGCTCGCCCGACGCACGGCGATGCTGGGCGCAATCAGCTATGCGGCAACCCAGATCGTCGCTGCCGGCGATTGGCGCGCCGGCATCCAGGAGCTGCTGAGCCGCCTGGGGCTGGCGACGGGTGTCAGCCGGGTGACTCTGTTCGAGGTCGATATGGGCGCCGAGGGCCGG
>DATBBO010000563.1:0-12189 GCA_036270995.1 Dongiaceae bacterium
ATCCGAGTTCCAGCCGGCCGGCGACCAGCCGGAGGCGATCGTCGAGCTGTCAGATGGCCTGGCGCGTGGCGAGCGCGACCAGGTGCTGCTCGGGGTCACCGGTTCGGGCAAGACCTTCACCATCGCCCATGTCGTCCAGAAGGAGCAGCGGCCGACCATCGTCCTTGCCCCCAACAAGACGCTGGCGGCGCAGCTCTACGGCGAGATGAAGAGCTTCTTCCCGGACAACGCGGTCGAGTATTTCGTCTCCTACTACGACTACTACCAGCCCGAGGCCTATGTGCCGCGCACCGACACCTATATCGAGAAGGAGAGCTCCATCAACGAGCAGATCGACCGCATGCGCCATTCGGCGACGCGGGCGCTGTTCGAGCGGCGCGATGTGGTGATCGTCGCCTCGGTCTCCTGCATCTACGGCATCGGCTCGCCTGAGACCTATTCGACCATGACCGAGACCCTAACCCTCGGCCAGGAGGTCGATCGCCAGCAACTCCTGCGCCGGCTGGTCGAGCTGCATTATCGGCGCAACGACGCCAACTTCCAGCGCGGCGCCTTCCGCATCCGCGGCGATTCCCTGGAGATCTTTCCCGCGCATATGGAAGACCGGGCCTGGAAGCTCTCGCTCTTCGGCGACGAAATCGAATCCATCTGCGAGTTCGATCCCCTGACCGGCGAGCGCATGGTCGATCTCCAGGAGATCAAGCTTTACGCCAACAGCCACTATGTCACGCCCAAGCCGACCCTCTCCCAGGCCGTGAAGCTGATCCGCCAGGAGCTGAAGACGCGGCTCGAGGAGCTGAATCAGGCGGGAAAGCTGCTCGAGGCCCAGCGGCTGGAGCAGCGCACGCATTTCGATATCGAGATGATCGAGGCGACTGGAAGCTGCGCCGGCATTGAGAACTATTCCCGCTTCCTCACCGGCCGCAGGCCGGGGGAACCGCCCCCTACTCTGTTCGAGTACCTGCCTGACGACGCCCTTCTCATCGTTGATGAGAGCCATGTCACCGTGCCCCAGATCGGCGGCATGTACCGTGGCGACTATGCGCGCAAATCGACCCTGGCGGAGTTCGGCTTCCGGCTGCCCTCCTGCATCGACAATCGACCGCTCAAGTTCGAGGAGTGGGAGATCATGCGGCCGCAGACCACCTATGTCTCGGCCACGCCGGGTTCGTGGGAGCTGGAGCGCACCGGCGGCGTCTTCACCGAGCAGGTCATCCGTCCGACGGGCCTCACGGATCCGATCTGCATCGTCCGCCCGACCGAGACCCAGGTGGACGATGTGGTGGCGGAATGCCGCCTCTGCGCCCAGAAGGGCCAGCGGGTGCTCATCACGACCCTCACCAAGCGCATGGCCGAGGATCTGACAGAATACATGCACGAGGCCGGCGTCCGGGTGCGCTACATCCATTCCGATGTGGAAACGCTGGAGCGCATCGAGATCATCCGCGATCTCCGGCTCGGCGCCTTCGACGTGCTGATCGGCATCAACCTGCTGCGGGAGGGGTTGGACATCCCCGAATGCGCGCTGGTTGCGATCCTGGATGCCGACAAGGAGGGGTATCTGCGTTCCCAGACCTCCCTCGTCCAGACCATCGGCCGGGCGGCGCGCAATGTGGACGGGCGGGTGATCCTCTATGCCGATGTGATGACCCAATCGCTGAAGGCGGCGCTCGCCGAGACGGATCGCCGGCGCGAGAAGCAGCAAGCCTACAACGCGGCCAACGGCATCACCCCGGAATCGGTGCGCAAGTCCATCGGCGATATCCTGCAGAGCGTCTATGAGCGAGACCGCGTGACCGTCGACACGGGCGTGACCGGCGAATCCCATCTCCTGGGCCACAATCTCCAGGCGACCATTGCCGATCTGGAGAAGAAGATGCGCCAGGCCGCCGCCGATCTCGAGTTCGAGGAGGCGGCGCGCATGCGTGACGAGATCCGCCGGCTCGAAGCCATGGATCTCGGAGTCTCGGATTCTGCCGCGCCGCGCCCGCGCTCCACCGCCGGCACGGCCGGGCGTGTCACGGGTGGCGGCTTCGGGGGGAAGAATGTCGGTCGGCCCGCAGGTCGCGGCGGACGGCCAGGCGGCGGCCGTCGGCGCAGAGGACCCTGAGGGAGAATGCCATGAGCGATATCCGCGAATGCCCCGCAATTGCCCTCGATCCGCTCACCGTCGAATTCCGCAGCGGTAGCGGCTATCCCGCCCCCTATCGCGAGGCGGTCATGCGGCGCGAGAAGCGCGCCTTGGGCGATGCCCTCGGCCTCAGCCATTTCGGTGTCAATCTGGTGCGCCTGCCGCCGAGCGCGGCCTCTTCCCAGCGCCACTGGCACAGCGCCGAGGACGAGTTCATCTATGTCGTCGAGGGCGAGGTGGAGCTGGTAACGGATGCCGGGCCCGAGCGCCTGACTGCAGGCATGGTGGCGGGATTTCCCGCGGGTCGGCCCGATGCCCATCACCTCATCAACCGCTCGAACCGCGACGTGATCTATCTCGAGGTTGGCGATCGCCAGGCGGGTGACGAAGTCGACTATCCCGATATCGACCTGCGCCTGCTCCACCGCAACGGACGGGACTTCTTCGCCCACAAAGACGGGACGCCCTGGTCATGAGCGACACCGAGGTCCATTGCGCACGCTGCGCCGCCCATCTCGGCCACATTTTCCCGGATGGACCGAAGCCGACGGGCCAGCGCTATTGCATCAACTCCGCTTCCCTCGCTCTCAAGCCCAAATAGCCGTGAAGGTGCTGGTCATCTTCGATCATCCGCGGCGGCATTCCTTCTGCGGCGCGGTCCTCGACGAGCTCCTGGCAGGGCTCGCAGAGGCCGGCCATGAGGTCGAGATCGCCGATCTCCATGCCGAAGGTTTCGACCCGCGCATGCCCGAGGCCGACGAGCCCGACTGGGCCGATCCAGACAAGCGCTACAGCGCGGCGGTCCTGGCGGAACAAGCGCGCATCGCCCGCAACGAGATGCTGATCTTTGTCTTTCCCGTCTGGTGGTGGTCGCTGCCGGCCATGCTGAAGGGCTGGATCGATGGCGTCTGGAACAATGGCTGGGCCTATGGCGCCCGCAAGCTTCCCCATCGCCGTGCGCTACTCGTCGCCACCGCCGCCGGGAACGCCGAGGACTACCGGCGGCGCGGCTATGACCGGGCCATGCTGACCCAGATCGTCACCGGCATCATGAACTATTGCGGCATCGCCGATGCCGAGCTTCGCGTCCTCTACGACGTGACCGAGGATGCGGAGCGCCGCCAGGCTCATCTTCAGGAAGCGCGCGCCCTCGGCCGCAGCTTCGCTGCGCAGCCGGCATGACGGCGGCGGGAAGAGAGGGGCCTGTGGCCCTGGTCACCGGTGCCGCGCGGCGCATCGGTGCCGCCATCGCCCGTGACATGGCGCGCCATGGCTGGGCCGTCGCCATCCACTACCGCGCCTCGAAGGACGAGGCGGGGGCGCTGTCGCGGGAGATCGAGGCGGCGGGGGGCCGCGCGGCGACGATCGCCTGCGACCTTGCCCGCGAGGCGGAGGTCGAGACCCTGATCCCGCGGGCCGTCGAGGCCCTGGGTCCGCTGACCTGTCTCATCAACAATGCTTCGGTCTTTGAGATGGATAAGATCGATTCCGTAACCCGGGAGTCATGGGATCGTCATATCGAAACCAATCTGCGCGCACCCCTGGTGCTGAGCCAGGCCTTCGCCCGCCAGCTTCCGGAGGGTGTGAACGGCAATATCGTCAACCTCCTCGATCAGCGGGTCTGGAAGCTGACCCCCTACTTTCTTTCCTACACCGTTGCCAAGAGCGCGCTCTGGACGCTGACCCGAACTCTCGCTTTGGCGCTGGCGCCCCGGATCCGGGTCAATGGCATCGGGCCCGGCCCGGCGCTCCCCAGCGAGCGCCAGAGCCTGGAGCAGTTTCGCCACCAGCAGGCGGCGGTGCCGTTGCAGCACGGGCCAGAGCTGGCCGAGATCGCGGCTGCGGTCCGTTTCATCCTGGCCTCGCCCTCCATGACCGGCCAGATGATCGCTCTCGACGGCGGCGAGCATCTGGCTTGGGCCCAGTCGGCCCGCGGCTTCGTTGCGCGCGAATAGGCGGGGGAGGATAATCGGCCATGCCCAAGCCTAGAGCCGTCGCCAAGCTAGCCCATCGGCCCGCCCCGCAGGCCGAGAGCATGCGGATCCAGGTCCGCGATCTGATGCTCAGCGCCAAGATCGGCCTGCACCAACATGAGCGCATCGCCAGCCAGCGCATCCGCATCAACCTCGACCTTGCGATCGCCGATCCGGGCGAGATCGACGATGACTATGACAAGGTCGTCTGCTACGGCGAGCTGGTGACCGGCGTGCGCCATGTGGTCGGCGCCGGTCATGTCAATCTGGTCGAGACGCTGGCTGAGCGGATCGCCGCTATGTGCCTCGCGGATCCGCGCGTCCTGAGTGCCCGGGTCCGGGTCGAAAAGCTCGACGTGTTTCCGGAAGCGACCTCGGTCGGGGTCGAGATCGAGCGTCACCAGAGCAATGCTATGACCCAGAAGGCCCCCAGTTGAGACATTTTCCGGAGTCCGCGCGGAAGTGATTGAAAAAGCGTCACTCTCCACCTTGAAAAGATGAACGCGGTCAGCGGAGTTTTACACAGCGGCCGGGCGGGCTGCGATCTGAGGGACGAGTCAAGCCCAAAAATCCTTCCGAGATATAAGTGTCACAGGACTGTCTAAAATTAGGGGGCGATTTCAATAGGTTAGGTATTATGCTTATTTTTTGGGCAAATAGATGAATGTAACGGATTCGCTGGGCTCCCGGCCGGCGTGGGCACAGTTTTCGACAAACTTATCCACAGATTCCGTGGATATCTGAGCCGGCACCGAATCCGAGTCGCGAGCCGATGACCGAAGATTCCGCAGAGAACCGCCAGATTCTCGAGGCCGGGAGCAGCAGAGCCCGTGGCGTGGAGGTCATCGCCGAAGCGCTCAAGAACCTGCCCGGCAGCCCTGGTGTGTATCGCATGCTGAACCGGTCGGGTGACGCGCTCTATGTCGGCAAGGCGAGAAATCTCAAGAAAAGGGTCGGCGCCTACACCCAGATCGGCAAGCTGCCCGAGCGGCTGCGACGGATGGTCAGCGAAACGGCTCAACTGGAGGTAGTCACCACCCATACCGAGGTCGAGGCGCTGCTGCTCGAGATCAATCTGATCAAGCGCCTGATGCCGCGCTACAACGTGCTGCTGCGCGACGACAAGTCCTTCCCCTATATCCTGATCACCCGGGACCACCCGGCCCCTCAGATCTCCAAGCATCGTGGTGCCCGGGCGCGCAAGGGGGATTACTACGGTCCCTTCGCCTCGGCCGGGGCCGTACACCGGACCATCACGGCCCTCCAGCGCGCCTTCCTGCTGCGTTCCTGCGCCGACAGCGTTTTCGCCAGCCGGACGCGGCCCTGTCTCCTCTATCAGATCAAGCGCTGCTCGGCCCCCTGTGTCGGGCGGATCTCATTGGAGGATTACGGCCATCTCGTCGACCAGGCACGCGATTTCCTGGCCGGGCGCAGCCGCGATGTGCAGGAGCGCCTCGGCCGGCAGATGCAGGCGGCCAGCGACGCGTTGGATTTCGAGCTCGCGGCGGCGCTGCGCGACCGGCTGCGCGCGCTGGCCCTGGTCCAGTCTCACCAGGACATCAATGTCGCCGAGATCCGTGACGCTGATGTGATCGCTGCATGTCAAGCAGGCGGCCATACCTGCGTCCAGGTCTTCTTCTTCCGCGGCGGCAGCAATTTCGGCAATCGCGGCTATTTCCCCAGCCATGATCGGAATCTGCCGCTCTCCCAGGTGCTGGCTGGTTTCCTGGCGCAGTTCTACGCCAACAAGGTACCCCCGCCGCTGATCTTGATGAACGAGCTGCCGGCGGAGTGCGAGCTGCTCAGCGAAGCGCTGGCCATCCGGGCCGAGCGCAGGGTCGAGATCAGCCGACCGGCCCGCGGCGCCCGGCGCAATCTGGTCGACAATGCCCTGGCCAATGCCCGGGAGGCGCTGGCCCGGCGCCTGGCGGAGAACGCAACCCAGCGTCACCTTCTCGAGGGCGTGCAGCAGGTCCTCGGCCTCGAACAGGTCCCTCAGCGGATCGAAATTTATGACAACAGCCATCTCCAGGGCCGCAGCCCCTATGGCGCCATGGTCGTCGCCGGCCCCGGCGGCTTCATGAAGAGCGCCTATCGCAAATTCTCGATCGCCGGCGAGGGGGCGCCGGGCGACGACTACGCCATGATGCGCGAGGTCATGACCCGCCGCTTCGCCAGGGCCCAGAAGGAGGACCCCGATCGCGATCGGGGGCAATGGCCCGATCTGGTCCTGATCGATGGCGGTGCCGGGCAGCTGAGCGCCGCCCAGGCGGCGCTCGACGATCTCGGCATCGACGATGTCGCGCTCTGCGCCATCGCCAAGGGGCCAGACCGGGATGCCGGGCGGGAGCGCTTCTTCCTGCCCGGACGCGAGCCCTTCAGCCTGGAGCCCCGCGACCCTGTCCTTTACTACCTGCAGCGCCTGCGCGACGAGGCCCACCGCTTCGCCATCGGAACCCATCGGGCCCGGCGCTCCGCGGATATCGCCCGCTCGCCTCTCGACGAGATTCCCGGCATCGGCGGCAAGCGCAAGCGCGCCCTTCTGCTCCATTTCGGCTCGGCCAAGGGGGTCGCGGCAGCCGGCCTCGCCGATCTCGAATCCGTCGCCGGGATCAGCAAGGCCGTTGCCAAAAAGGTCTATGACCACTTTCATGGTCAGGGCTAAGCCCCTACAATGCCGCGCCTTTTACGGACCCTCGCATGACGGCACTCCCCAACCTGTTGACGATGTCGCGGATCGCCGCCATTCCGCTCATCGTGATCCTGCTCTATTTCGACGCTCCCCACTGGCGCTGGCTGGCGCTGGGACTCTTCGCCGCCGCCTGCATCACTGATTTCTTCGACGGCTATCTCGCCCGGAGCCGCAAGCAGGTTTCCGATCTCGGCCGTTTCCTCGACCCCATCGCGGACAAGCTGCTCGTCGCCGCCGTGATCCTGGTTCTGGTGGCCGAGCGGCGGCTCACCGGCTGGGCCATCCTGCCAGCGCTCATCATCCTCTGCCGGGAGATTCTGGTTTCCGGCCTCAGGGAGTACCTGGCAGGTTTGCATGTCAGCGTGCCGGTCAGCCAGCTCGCCAAATGGAAGACGCTCCTGCAGATGCTGGCGCTCGGATTCCTCATCCTGGGTGATGGCGGTGCGCCCCAATGGCCGATCAGCCTGATCGGGGAGATCGGGCTATGGGCGGCCGCCGCCCTCACCCTCGTCACCGGCTATGACTATCTGAAGGCCGGCCTTAAGCATATGTGAGCCATGCGGGTGATCGGACTCGCAGGGTGGAGCGGGGCTGGCAAGACGACCCTGGTGGTCCGTCTGGTGCCCGAGCTGGTTCGGCGCGGCCTCACTGTCTCCACCATGAAACATGCCCATCATGGTTTCGATGTCGACCAGCCGGGCAAGGATTCCCATCGCCATCGGGAGGCCGGCGCGACCGAGGTGCTGGTCGGCTCGGAGCGGCGCTGGGCCCTGATGCATGAGAACCGCGGCGCGCCGGAGCCGAGCGCTTCAGAGCTGATGCGCCATATGACGCCTGTCGATCTCCTCATCGTCGAAGGCTTCAAGCGCGAGGGCCATGACAAGATCGAGATCCACCGCCGCGAGACCGGCAAGCCGCTACTCTATCCCGACGATCCTCATATCGTCGCTGTGCTGAGTGACGAGCCGTTGCCAGACTGTCCTTTGCCGGTCATCAGCATCGACGATATCGGCGCGGTCGCCGATTTCATTCTGTCTCACTTTGGGCTGGCGAGAGCCTGACGCATGTCCGCGCCACAGGATTTCCGCGACCTGCCGGTCGCCCTCGATGCCGCCCTGGCGCGCATTCTGCCGGAGATCCCGGCGCTAGCGACAGAGCCGGTCGCTCTCGCATCGGCCCTTGGGCGCATCCTGCGCGAGGATGTTGTGTCGCCTATCGACGTGCCGGGCGCGGACAATTCGGCCGTCGATGGCTATGCGATCCATGCCGCAGATCTGGCGGCTGCGGGCGAGACGCGCGTGCCGGTGATCGGCCGCGCCGCGGCGGGCCATCCCTTTGCCGGGCCGGTGCCGCTGGGGACAGCCTTGCGCATCTTTACCGGGGCGCTCATGCCCGCCGGACCCGATACGGTGGTCATGCAGGAGGATTGCAGGGTCGAGGGCGACATGGTGCTGCTACCCGCGGGCCTGAAGCGCGGCAGCAACCGCCGGCGCGCGGGCGAGGATGTCAAATTCGGCACCACGGTGCTGGCGACCGGGCTTCGCCTGCGCCCCCAGGAGATCGGCCTGGCCGCAGCCATCGGCCGGCGACAGCTGACGGTCGCCCGGCCGCTCAGTGTCGCAGTCTTCTCCGCAGGCGATGAGCTCTCAGGGGAATCGAACCGCCAGGGCCTCGGCGCCCTTCTATGCCAGCTTGGCTTCCATGCACAGGACCGGGGCAGGCTCCCCTCCCGGCGCACCGAGATCGAATCCGCTCTCAGCAGCGCGGCGGCGGATAACGATGTAGTCCTGACTTCGGGCGATATTGCCCTCGGCGAGGAGGATCATCTCGGCGCGGCGGTCGCGGCCATGGGCCGATTCCGGCTTTGGCATCTCGCCATCAAGCCCGGACGCATTATCGCCCTTGGCCAGCTCGACACACCGAGGCCGGTCACGGTCGTCGGACTGGCGGGGAATCCGCTCGCGGCGATCGTCGGTTTCATTTGCGTGGCTCGACCAATCCTGCTGCGGCTCCTCGGCGCCCGCGATCTCCATCCCCAACGCTACCGGATGAGAGCGGGCTTCGAGCATCGCAAGAAGTCCGGTCGGCGCGAGTTCCTTCGGGCCCGCCTGGCGCAATCCGAGGAGAACGAGGTGGCGATGCTGGCCTATCCCGCCCAGGGCAGCGGCATCCTGAGCTCCCTTGTCGCGGCCGATGGGCTGGTCGAGTTGCCGGAGGCGTTGACCCGGGTCGAGCGCGGCAGCATGGTGGACTTCCTTCCCTTCGGCGAGGTCGGCTGATGAAGCTGCTCTATTTCGCTTGGCTTCGCGGCAAGCTCGGCAAGGCAAGCGAGGAATTGTCGCCGCCGCCGGGCGTGGCCACTGTCGGCCAGCTCCTCGACTGGCTGGAGACTCTGAGCCCCGCTTATAAGGCGGCGCTCGCCGACCGACGCGTCGTAAAAGTCGCGGTCAATCTCGAATATGTCGGCGCCGAGCATCCGGTGGCCCCGGGCGACGAGGTCGCCCTCTTTCCGCCGGTGACGGGAGGCTAGCTATGATCCGGGTGCAGGAGGCGGATTTCGACATCGGGGCCGAGCTCGCGCAGCTGACCGATGGGCGGCGCGATATCGGCGGGGTCGCATGCTTCGTGGGTCTGGTGCGCGACATGCTGCGCAAGCCCGAGGCCGGCGAGGAATCCATCACTGCCATGACCCTGGAGCATTATCCCGGCATGACCGAGAAGCGCTTGGCGGAGATCGAGGCCGAGGCCCGGGCGCGCTGGCCGCTGGAGGGCAGCTTGATCATTCATCGCGTCGGCCGGCTCCTCCCCGGCGAGCGGATCGTGCTGGTCGCCACCGCCTCCTCACATCGCCAGGCGGCCTTGGAGAGCTGTCAGTTCCTGATCGACTGGCTGAAGACCCAGGCACCCTTCTGGAAGCTGGAGGAGACATCGAGCGGTGCCCATTGGGTCGCCGCCCGCGCAAGTGACGACCAGGCCGCGGAGCGCTGGCGGCGATCCTGAACCATCTACGAGCGAGACGGGGGAAACCATGTCGAATGCCGAACTCTGCTACATGAGCGCCAGCGAGGCGCTCGCCGCCTTCAGGTCGCGCAAGCTCTCGCCCGTCGAGCTGATGAGCGCGGTGATCGCCCGGGCCGAGCAGGTCGAGCCCAAGATCAACGCCTTCCCGATGAAGCATTTCGAGCGCGCAATGCAAGAGGCGAAGAAGGCCGAGGCCCGCTACATGAAGACCGACGGGCGCGTCCGACCGCTGGAGGGCATCGCCTGCGCCATCAAGGACGAGACCACCATCAAGGGTTGGCGCACGACCTTCGGCTCCCTGATCTACAAGGACAATGTCGACGAATACACCGCCCCGCCGGCCGAGCGGATCATCAAGGCAGGCGCCATCATCCATGCCCGCTCCGCGGCGCCGGAGTTCTCCTGCGCGCCCTATACGCATTCCCGTCTCTGGGGCATCACCCGCACGCCTTGGAACCTCGACTACAGCCCCGGGGGCTCTTCCGGCGGCGCCGGCGCTTCGCTCGCCGCCGGCTCGACCACGATTGCCAATGGCTCCGATATCGGCGGCTCGATCCGGATCCCTGCCTCGATGTCCGGCGTGGTGGGATTCAAGCCGCCCTATGGCCGCAATCCCGACAGCAGCCCGTTCAATCTCGACCATTACTGCCATGCCGGCCCCATGGCCCGCACCGTGACCGACTGCGCGCTGTTCCAGAACGTGCTTTCCGGCCCGCATCCGGCCGACATCGTCTCGATCCGTCCGAAGCTCAGAATCCCTTCCAAGCTCGAAGGCGACCTCAAGGGCTGGCGCATCGCCTTCTCCCGCGACCTCGCCGGTTACGACATCGAGCCCGATGTCGCCCGCAACACCGCGGCGGCCGCGGAGGTGTTCCGCAGCCTCGGCGCCACGGTGGACGAGGTCGATATCGGCTGGTCCCATGACGAGGTGGTCAAGGGCGCATCGGCCCATTTCGGGACCATCTTCGGCCCCTGGATCGCCCGCGTGCCGAAGGAGCACTACGAACTGTTCACGCCCTATGCCAGATCCTTTGCCGAGCGGTCGCAGGGAACGACGAGCGAGGATTTCATCGCCGGGCTCGAGATCGAAGGGCGGATGTACGCCAAGCTCGGCAAGCTCTTCCAGACCTACCGGCTGCTCCTCTGTCCCACCTTGCCCGTGCCGTCGGTCAAGGCCGGCGAGGACCATGTCGACACGCCGCTGGTGATCAATGGCAAGCCTCAGCCGAGCATCGAGGATTGGCTGATGACCATCTGCTTCAACATGATGAGCCGCTGCCCGGTGATGAGCGTGCCCTCCGGCCTCGCCACGAACGGCGTGCCGACGGGGCTTTCCATCGTGGGGCGGACCTATGACGATGTCAGCGTCTTCCGGGCCGCCGCAGCCTTCGAGCGGGCGCAGCCCTGGCTCGACACGCCGGAGCGGCGTCCGAAGCTGTAGACGACAAGGTGCACTCAGGAGAGTGCCGAGACATCGAGTGGAAAATGGGCTTCACCTCGCGGCGAAGCCCTAAGGACGAGAGCGGGAGCGACGCTACCCTTGTGCCGCCCCGCTCGTTTTACCTGCGTCTCAGTGGCTCTCCTACGCCGCGACCTTCTGCCCGCGAACAGTCGCTGCATAGTCGCTCACCATCTGGCGGGCCAGCGGACCGACCTGATAGTTATGCGGCCCAATCTCACCCACGGGGGTCACCTCCGCGGCGGTGCCGGTGATGAACACCTCGTCCGCCTTGGCCAGCTCCTCGGGCATGATCGCGCGCTCGGTCACCTTGATGCCGCGCTTGCGCGCGAGGTCGATGACGGTCCGCCGCGTGATGCCATCGAGGAAGCAGTCGGGCTTGGGCGTATGCAGCTCACCGCCGATGCCGAGGAAGACATTGGCTCCCGTCGCCTCCGCGATCTGTCCCCGCCAGTCGAGCATCAGGGCGTCGGCACAGCCTTCCGCCTCAGCCGTATGCTTCGAGAGGGTGCAGATCATATAGAGACCGGCGGCCTTGCTCGCCGTGGGCGCGGTCTCGGGCGAGGGCCGGCGCCATTTGGCGAAGGTCATGCGGATACCCTTCTTCAAGGATTCCGGATTGAAATAAGCGGGCCACTGCCAGACGGCGATGGCGAGATGGATCTTGCTCTGCTGGGCCGAGACGCCCATCTGCTCGCTGCCGCGCCAGGCAATGGGGCGGACATAGGCATCCTTGAAGCCGGTGCGCTTCAGCGTTTCTTCCGTCGCCGCGTCGATCTCGGCGAGGCTGTAGGGGATCTGGAAGCCGAGAATCTCGGCCGAGCGCAGCAGGCGCTGGCTGTGATCGGTCAGCTTGAAGACCTTGCCTTCATAGGCCCGCTCGCCCTCGAAGACGGCCGAGGCATAATGCATG
>DATBBO010000564.1:0-6292 GCA_036270995.1 Dongiaceae bacterium
CCGCGGAATGACGTCGAAATAGAGCCGCTTCGCCGCGCGGGGCTTCTGATACATGAAGAGGGAAAGGCTCTCCGGCGGGGCATAGGCCAGCCACTCGTCGACGCTGAGGCCGTTGCCCTTGGACTTCGAGATCTTCTGGCCCTTCTCGTCGAGGAAGAGCTCGTAGTTGAAGCCCTCGGGCGGGCGGCTTCCGAGGATGCGGCAGATCTTGTTGCCAAGCTCGACCGAGGGAATGAGATCCTTGCCGGACATCTCGTAATCGACGGCAAGCGCATGCCAGCGCATGGCCCAGTCGGGCTTCCATTGCAGCTTGCAGTTCCCGCCGGTGACCGGCAGCTCAGTCAAGGTCTCGTCCTCGTCGCGGAAGACGATGGTGCCGGCCTTCTCGCGCACCTCCAGGATCGGCACCTGAAGCACACGACCGGTCTTGGGTGAAATCGGCAGGAAGGGGCTGTAGCTCTGCTGCCGTTCCTCCCGGAGGCTCGGCAGCATCACCTCCATGATCGCGTCGTAATGGCCGAGCACGTCAAGAAGCCCCTGGTCGAAGCGCCCGCTCATATACCACTCGGTCGAGCTCTGGAACTCGTAGTCGAAGCCGAAGCCGTCAAGGAAGCGGCGCAGCATCGCATTGTTGTGATGGCCGAAGCTTTCATACTTGCCGAAGGGATCGGGGATGCGGGTGAGCGGGCGGCCCAGATGCTCGCGCAGCATCGCCGGGTTCGGCACGTTGTCGGGAACCTTGCGCAGCCCGTCCATGTCGTCGGAGAAGGCGAAGAGCTTCGTCGGCAGGTCCGACATCCGCCGGAAGGCCTGGCGCACCATGGTCGTGCGCACCACCTCGCCGAAGGTGCCGATATGGGGTAGGCCCGAGGGGCCATAGCCGGATTCGAACAGGACATAACCCTTGGCCGGCGGGGCGTCCTTGACGCGCGCGACCAGCTTGCGCGCCTCCTCGAAGGGCCAGGCGCGCGCCGCCAAGGCGTAGTTCCGTTCGCCGTCCATCATCTCTGCCTTCACTGCCGAAGCCGCGGGAACCTATGGGCCGCAGAGGCTTCCGTCAACCGATGGTCGCATGAAACGGCAGCGATGGCTCCTAGGATGAATAGCGGATAGATTTGGCGCCGACCCATGAGAGCCAAGAAATGAGCGCCAGCGCCGGAGCGATCCGGCTTCCAGATGCACCCGTGCTGGTGGCGGGCTTCGCAGGCGCAGCCTGGCTCGACACCACCGGCGAGGTGCTGCTGCTGACGCCGCAGGACGCCGCACGGCGCCTGGCGCGCACGCGCCCGATCCTCTGCCACGGGCCGGCGACCGCCCGGCGGCTTGGCGTCGAGCGCTTCGCCGCCTTCGACCTGCTGGAGCTCTTTGCCTTCGTGCGCCCGGCACGATTTTGCATTCCGACGCCGCGCGGCCTCGCCGAGGCGCTGGGCCTGCCGCTCCCCCGCGGGCTCGAGGACGAGGCGGTCGCCCTGCACCAGGTGGCGGCCGGCCTTCTGGCGGAGCTCCAGGCAACGACGCCGGATCCCCGCCTCTCCCGCATCGCCTGGACGATGGCCAGGGGGAACTGGCTCTGGGGGCCGGCTGTGATCGCCGCGCTCGGGCTGGAGGCCGCAGGCGGCCATGGCAGCGGCCTCGATGTCTGGCAAAAGCTTCCGGAATGGCAGGATTACGCCCCGCCGCCCCCGCCCGGCAGCGAGCCGGTGGAGCCGGCCCAGGCGCGAAGGCGGCTTGCGGACCTCCTCGGCGAGGGCGCCGAGGCGCGGCCGCAGCAGGCCGACTATGCCTCCGCCGTGGCCGCCGCCTTCGCCCCCCGGCTGCGCGAGGGGGAACCGCATTTCATCCTGGCAGAGGCGGGAACCGGCGTCGGCAAGACGCTCGGCTATATCGCGCCCGCGAGCCTCTGGGCCGAGCGCAATGACGGCACCGTCTGGATCAGCACCTATACGCGCAACCTCCAGCATCAGATCGATGGTGAGCTCGACCGGCTCTATCCGACCCGCACCCGCAAGGCGGAGAAGACCGTCATCCGCAAGGGCCGCGAGAATTATCTCTGCCTGCTGAACTACGAGGAGGCGGTGCGCGCGCTGCAGATGCGGCCCGCCGATGCAACGGCGCTGGGGCTGGTGGCGCGCTGGGCGCTCGCGACCCGCGACGGCGACATTGCCGGCGGCGATTTCCCCGGCTGGCTGGTGGACCTGATCGGCCGCGGACGCAGCCTCGGCCTCGCCGACCGGCGCGGGGAGTGCATCTACTCCGCCTGCGATCACTACCGGCGCTGCTTCATCGAGCGCAGCATCCGCCGCGGCCGGCGCGCCAGCATCGTCATCGCCAATCACGCGCTGACCATGATCCAGGCGGCACGCGCCGGCGACACCGAGGGCGAGCTTCCGCTGCGCTATGTCTTCGATGAGGGCCATCATCTGTTCGATGCCGCCGATAGCGCCTTCGCCGGCCATCTCAGTGGGCAGGAGGCGGCGGAGCTGCGCCGCTGGCTGATCGGCGCAGAGGCCGGGCGCATGCGAGGGCTGCGGCGCCGGGTCGAAGACCTGGTGGCGGGCGACTCGCTCGCAGGCGAGGCGCTGCAGGCGATCATGGAGGCGGCGCGCGCGCTTCCCGGCGACGGGTGGCTGCGGCGCATCGCCGAGGGCACGCCAACGGGGCCGACGGAGCGCTTCCTGGTGGATGTGCGCGCCCTGGTGCGGGCCCGGGCCAAGGAGAGCGACAGCCCCCATGGGCTCGAGGCCGATTGCGCGGCCCCGCCCGCGGCACTGCTGGAGCAGGCGCGAATCCTGGGCCTCGCCTTCGATGCCTTGCTGCGGCCCATGCGCGCACTGGCACAGCGCCTTGCGGCACGGCTGACCGACGAGGCCGAGACGCTCGATACCCCGACCCGCCAGCGCATCGAAGCGGTGACCCGGGGCCTCAAGCGCCGGGGGGAGATGGAGCTCGCCGGCTGGCGCGAGATGCTGGCGGGCCTCGGCCGGCCGACCCCGCCGGAGCATGTCGACTGGTTCGCCATCCCCCGCATCGATGGCCGCGACATCGATATCGGCTTCTACCGCCATTGGGTCGATCCCACGATCCCCTTCATCTCCACGGTCGCACTCCCGGCCCATGGCATGGTGGTGACCTCGGCCACGCTCACCGACGGGCGCGGCGAGGAGGCGGTGGACTGGGCAGGTGCCGAGGCCCGCACCGGCGCGCGGCATCTGCCGAGCGCCATGCGGGCGCGGGTGCCCTCCCCCTTCGACTATCCGGAGGTGACGCGGGTCTTCATCGTCACCGATATCGACAAGCGCGATCCCGACCAGGTGGCCGCCGCCTATCGCGCTTTGTTCCTGGCGGCGGGCGGCGGCGGGCTCGGCATCTTCACCGCCGTGGACCGGCTGCGCGCCGTGCACCGGCGCATCGCCGCCGATCTGGATGCCGCGGGCCTTCCGCTCCTGGCCCAGCATGTCGACGGGCTCTCGACCGGCATGCTGGTGGATATCTTCCGCGCCGAGGAGGATGCCTGCCTCCTGGGCACCGATGCGGTCCGGGATGGGGTCGATGTCCCGGGCCGCTCGCTCAGGCTCATCGTCTTCGACCGCGTGCCCTGGCCACGGCCCACCATCCTGCACCGCGCCCGCAAAGCCGCCTTCGGCGGCACGGATTACGACGATGCCCTGACGCGGCTCAGGCTGAAGCAGGCCTATGGCCGGCTGATCCGCCGGGGGGACGATCGCGGCGTCTTCGTGCTGCTCGACCGCCAGATGCCCTCGCGCCTGGCGAGCGCCTTTCCCGAGGGCGTGGAGATCCGCAGGCTGGGCCTTGCCGAGGCGGTGGCGGCGACCCGGGCCTTCCTCGCCCATGAGCATGGTGCGGCCCACGCGCCGCCCGAGCCCTAGACCGGCGCGGTTGCTTTGGCCCCCGCCGGATGCTTAAAGTCCGGCCCGTCCCTTTGAAATCTGCGGAGCCGCCGGATGATCTCCCCTCACGAAGCCCTGATCTACACCATGGTCCTGGTCTCGGCCGCCGACGGCA
Organism: Dongiaceae bacterium; assembly: GCA_036270995.1. GTDB lineage: Bacteria > Pseudomonadota > Alphaproteobacteria > Dongiales > Dongiaceae > DASXQK01. The sequence continues at coordinate 4,024 of DATBBO010000564.1, forward strand.
AGATGCCGGACCGGGAGCTGGAATCCATGGGGGACATGGTCGCCCATCTGCCGGTCTTCCGCGAGTTCGACCGGCGCAATCTCACCAAGGTGGGAGCGGCCTGCGCCAAGCTGCTGGCCGATGAAGACGGGCTCGAGAAGACTCTCGGCCAGGTCAAGGCGGCGCTGCCCAAGAAGCTGCATGAGACGGCCTATGCGCTGGCCTGCGATGTCGCCGCCTCCGATGGCAAGGTCGGGCAGGAGGAGGCCCGGGTGCTGGAGCTCATCCGCTTCCGCCTCGATATCGGGCGCCTCCCCGCCGCCGCCATCGAACGCGGGGCGCGGGCACGCTATATGGGGCTGTAATCCTGCGCCGTTTCTGAGCGCCGCTCTCCGGCGCGATCAGCTCTTGCGCGCCAAGGCGAGGCCGACGCCAGCGCCAACCAGGATACCGCCGGCGATCCTGTTTCTGAGGCGGCCATGAAGCGTGAGGAAGCGGCGCGCGCGCCCGGCGGCAAAGGCCCAGCCGCCATCGATCAGGATGGCCAGCAGCAGGAAGGTAGCCGAAAGCAGGGCGATCTGCGCGCCGACATTGCCGCTCGTCACGACGAACTGCGGAAAGAAGGCGCCGTAGAAGAACAGCGTCTTTGGATTGGTCAGTGAGACCAGCAGAGCGCGAGTGAACATCCGGCGTGCGGACCTCGTCTCCGGCGCGATCCCGGCCAGGTTCACGACCGGTGCTCGCCACTGCATGACGCCGAGATAGATGAGATAGGCGACGCCAATCCAGCGGATCCACTCGAACCAGGCGCCGAGCCTTCCCAGCAGCTCCGTCATGCCGAGCGCCGTCATGCCAAGCTGCAGGATCATCGCAGCACTCGTCCCGGCGACGGTCAGAAGGCCGTATCGGACTCCATAGGTGACGCTGTTGGCGACGATCAGGGCGACGTTCGGCCCCGGAATCAGCATCAGGATCGTCACTGCCAGGATGAAGGCGAGATAGAGGTGGAGATCGAACATCGGGCGCCTCCGTTGGTCCTGCGGGCGGCCCATGCGGCCGCCGCCAGCGCTGGCTATTCCAGCATCTGACCCAAATATGCCTGCTGAACCATGGGGTTTTCCAGCAGGCTCTTGGCGCTGCCCGACAGCACCACCTCGCCCGTCTGCAGGACATAGCCGCGATTGGCGATGGAAAGCGCCATGGCGGCATTCTGCTCGACCACGAATATCGTGGTGCCCTGCTTGTTGATGGCCTGGATGATCTCGAAGACCTGATCGACGAAGGCCGGTGACAGGCCCATGGAAGGCTCGTCCATGCAGAGCAGGCGCGGGCGCGCCATCAGGGCGCGGCCGATCGCCACCATCTGCTGCTCGCCGCCGGACAGCGTGCCGGCCAGCTGGTTGCGCCGCTCCTTCACCCGGGGGAAGAGGGTATAGACGCGCTCCAGATCCTCGGCCAGGTTCTCGCGATCGCGCCTGGTATAGGCGCCCATCTCGAGATTCTCGAACACGGTCATGCGCGGGAAGAGCCGCCTGGCCTCGGGAACGGGCGCGATTCCGCGATGGACCCGCTCGGCCGTCGGCAGCCGGTTGATCGGCTTGCCTTCGTAGAGGATGTCCCCCGATTTGGCCCGCACGATGCCCAGGACCGCCTTCATGGTGGTGGACTTGCCGCTGGCATTGCCGCCGAGCAGACAGACGATCTCGCCCTGGTTGATCTCGTAGTTCACGTCCTTCAGGACATGCAGCTCGCCGTAATAGGTATTGACGCCGCGGAACTCAAGCATGATGGGCGGCTTTCCGTCCGAGATAGGCCTCGAGCACCTGCGGATTGCTGTGGACCTCCTCGGCGGAACCCTCGGCGATCTTCTCACCGTGATCGAGCACGATGATCTTGTCGGCCAGGTCGTTGACCACGTTGAGCTTGTGCTCGATCAGGAACACGGTCATGCCCATGGTCCTGAGGCTTCGAATCTGGTCGGCGAGCTCCAGGGTCTCGGCCGGATTCATGCCGGCGGTGGGCTCGTCCAGCAGGAGCACCTTCGGCTGCGAGGCGAGCGCACGGGCGATCTCCACACGGCGGCGGTTGGCGTAGGAGAGCTCCTTGACCAGCTGATTGGCCCGCGGCATCAGGCGATTGCCGAACATGGCGAGGATCTCGAGCGCCCGCTCCTGCGCCTCTTTTGCCTCGACGCGGCTGTGGGGCGTGTGGAGGATCGCCTGGACCGGCCCCGAGGTCGTGCGCGCATGCATGCCGACCAGGACGTTCTCCAGCACCGTCATGTTGCTGA
>DATBBO010000565.1:0-5643 GCA_036270995.1 Dongiaceae bacterium
TGGGTCATTGATTGCGCCGGCAACTCCAATGCCGCCGTCGCGTTTTTATTACAACCGTGAGGCGAGCGACAGGGATTGAGAGGTCGGGATGAGATATCTCCTGATCGGCGTGCTGTGCCTCCTGATGCTCCAGGGCTGCTCCAGCGGCTCGGGCGGCACCGTAAGCCCGTCGCAGGGCCATGACCGCGCCGGCGGGGGCGATCACGCCGACGGGCATCACTGATGGACGAGGTGGTGAGCTGCCGGGGGTGAAACGATCGCGTGCGGGTTCAAACCAGGCGTTGCTAAGCCGCCACGAGCCGCTTGCTCATATGGAGAATGACGCGGTCGGGAAGCGGCTCGCGCGCGGTCTCGACATAGCCGAGGCTCTCATAGAGCGCGATATTGCGGGTCATGCGGATGTTGGTGAAGAGCCTTATCTCCGGGAGCCCCAATTCGCGGGCGCGGGCCTCGGCGAAGGCGAGGAGCCGGCGGCCGATGCCGCGATGCTGATGCGTGGGCTCCACGGCCACGCTCCAGATCACCAGATGGTCCGGCTTCGTCTGAAGGGCGAGGGAGGCGAGGGCATGGCCCTCTTCCGGCCCGTCGATGAGCCAGATCTCCTGCTCGCCGAGCAGGGTGCGCCAATCGACTGCCATGGGCATCGGCTCGCGGCCGATCAACGGCAGATAGACGGCATAGGCGGCCCGCGCCAGGGCGTTCAGGGCGCCGATATCGGCGGGGACGGCGCGGCGGAGGGCGTCAATGGACGTGGTCATGAGCGATCATTGGTTGGGTTGAGGCTTCCTTTCTTTACCGTCATGGCCGGGCGAAGACCCGGCCATCCACCTCGACATGCGGGAGCCGATGTTGTCCGCAAGGGGTATTGGTCGGGGCGAAGTGTCTTGCAACAACCACGTGGATGGCCGGGTCAAGCCTGGCCATGACGAAAAGAGGGACTAGCGGATTGACTCGGGTAGCGGCAATAATTAGAACAAATAAGGAACAAACCCATAGCCCCTGACCTTCCTGATCAGCATGCCGACAGAGCCGAAAATCGCCCATCTCGCCGCCTTGCGCGCGCTGATCTCCCGGCAGGCGCCGGGGCAGACGGCGCTGCCGCCTTGCCCACTCGGTCTGCCGGCTCTCGACGCCGCCCTGGAGGGCGGGTTGCCGCGGGGCTGCCTCCAGGAGGTGATCCCCGGAGATGAGGGGGCCGCGGCGGCGGGCTTCACCGCCTTTCTCCTCGGCCGGCTGGTGAAGGAGGGGGCAGGCGCCGGCCGGGGCGTGCTCTGGGCCTCCTTGGGGGAAGGCGATCTCTATCCGCCGGCGCTCGCCGGCTATGGCCTCGATCCCGGCGAGGTGATCCTGCTCTCCGCACCGAGTCCGGCAGAGCTGCTCTGGGCCATGGAGGAGGCGCTGCGCTCCCCGGCCCTTGCGGGGGTGGTGGGCGAGGTCGACCGGCTCGATCTCACGGCCGGCCGGCGCCTGCAGCTCGCCGCTGCGGCCGGCGGGGGCGTCGGCTTCCTGCTCCTTCGCGCCGACCGTCCCGCCGCGGCCGTGAGCGCGGCGGCGCTTCGCTGGCGCGTGAGGGCGGGGCCGGATCGAACCTGGCATGTGGAGCTCCTGCGCCGGCGCGGCGGCCGGCCGGGGAGGTGGATTTTGGAGAGAGAAGATGAAACGGATCGTCTCCTTGTGGCTTCCGAGCTGGGCGACGGATCGGCTGCACCGCAAGCCCGATTGTCCGGCGGATAGGCCCGTCGTCACGATCGAGGAGGTCGCAGGCCGGCTCCTGATCCAGGCAGCCGATGCCCTGGCCGGGGCCGAGGGCATCCGGCCCGGCTTCGCTTTGGCCGATGCCCGCGCGCTCAGGCCGGATCTCGCTGTCTTTCCCGCCGATCCCGCCGGCGATGCGACGGCGCTGGCGCGTCTCGCCGATTGGTGCAGCCGCTATACGCCGCTGGTCGCCCTCGACGGCGGTGACGGGCTCTGGCTCGACATCACCGGCTGCGCCCATCTCTTCGGCGGCGAGAAGGCGCTGATGTCCGACCTTCGCCATCGCCTCGCCGGCTTCGGCCATGATTCCCGCATCGCCGTTGCCGACAGCCCCGGTGCGGCCTGGGCCGCCGCCCGCTTCCGGGAAGCAGGCCAGACCGTGGTCGAGCCGGGAGCGATCCGGGAGAGCCTGGCGCCGCTGCCCGTGGCGGCGCTGCGTCTGCCCTCCGTCATGACGGCGGAGCTGGAGCGCCTGGGCCTGCGGCGGATCGGCGATCTCTATTCCGTTGCGCGAGCCGCGCTCGCCCGGCGCTTCGGCATGCTGCCGGGGGAGCGGCTGGATCAGGCGCTGGGGCGCATCGCGGAGCCCCTCTCGCCCCGCCTGCCGCCCCCGGCCTTCGTCGTGCGCCAGATCCTGGCCGAGCCGATCCTCCATGCCGAGGGGCTGGCCGCGGTGCTGCAGCGCCTGCTGCCCCGGCTCTGCCGCGAGCTGGCGGAAGCGGGGCAGGGCGCGCGGCGGCTGGAGCTCGGCTGCTATCGCGTGGATGGCCGCCTGGCGAAGCTCGCTGTCGGCACCAGCCGGCCGAGCCGCGACGATGCCGCCTTGATCCGCCTCTTCGCCGAGAAGCTGGAGCGCATCGATCCCGGCTTCGGCATCGAGGCCATGACCTTGGCAGCACCCCAAGTCGAGCCGCTGGCCGATCTGCAGCTCGCACTCGCCCGCGGCCGCCATGGGACGGCCAGGGGGACGGCCAGGGGGACGACCTGGGGGACGGCCAGGGGGACGACCGGGGGAACGGCCGGGCAGGCGGCCGATCTGGCGCCGCTCATCGACCGTCTCGGCAATCGCCTGGGCTTCGCCCGCCTCGCCCGGGCCGAGCCGCGGGAAAGCCATTTCCCCGAGCGCGCGGTGAAGCGCATGCCGGCGGGCTTTCCTGCTGCCGCAGCGAAGCCCGCCGCCGCCAAGCCGCCGGGAGCGCTGCCCTTGCGCCTGTTTCCGCGGCCGGAGCCGGTGACGGCCGAGGCGGCGGGCGAGGGCGATCCGCCCGCCTCTTTTCTCTGGCGTGCGCGGCGGCACCAGATCCGGACGGCGGAAGGCCCGGCGCGCATCGAACCCGAATGGTGGCTGGGAGAAAGCGGGGGCCCGCGCGACTATTGGCGGCTGGAGGATGAGGCGGGTTTGCGCTTCTGGCTCTTCGGCCAATCCGGGAGCTGGTATCTCCATGGCCTCTTCGCGTGACGCCGTAATTTCCCTCTCCCGCCCCCTCACCCCAACCCTCTCCCCCGTTCCGGGGGCGAGGGAGAAAGGGGGCGCGGCAGAGGGCAAGACGCTTTATGCCGAGCTGCAGGTGACGAGCAATTTCAGCTTCCTGCGCGGGGCGTCCCATCCGCAGGAGCTGGCGATCGTGGCTGCGGCGCTCGGGCTTGCCGGCTTTGCGCTCACCGACCGCAACAGCCTCGCCGGCGTGGTGCGGGCTCATATGGCGGCCAAGGAAACGGGTGCGCGATTCATCGTCGGCGCCCGCCTCGATTTCCGCTGCGGGCGTAGCCTGCTCGCTTTTCCGACCGACCGCGCCGCCTATGGCCGCCTCGCCCGGCTCATCACCCTGGGCCGGCGCCGGGCGCCCAAGGGCGAATGCCATCTCGACCTCGCCGATCTTGATTCTCCTGCCGAGGGGCGCCTCGGCGAGGGGCTGATCTTCATTGCCCTGCCGGAGGGGCCGCTCGCCGAGACATCAGCGCTTTCCGCCCTGCTGGAGGATCTCGCCGGGCGCTTTCCGGGCCATGTCTATCTGGCCGGCCATCATCTCTGGCGCGGCGACGACCGGCGGCGCCTCGCGCTTCTGGCGGAGCTTGCGGGGCGCTGCGGCACGCCGCTGGTGGCGGTCAACGACGTCCATGCCCATGATCCCCAGCGCCGGAAGCTGCAGGATGTGCTGACCTGCATCCGCGAGCATTGCACCATCGAGGAGGCCGGCTATCGCCTCTTCGCCAATGCCGAGCGGCATATGAAATCGCCGGAGGAGATGGCGCGTCTCTTCGCCGATCATCCCGATGCGCTCGCGCGCACCATCGAGATCGCGGAGCGCTGCCGCTTCTCCCTCGACGAGCTGCGCTACGAATATCCCCATGAGCTGACGGAGGAGGGCCGAACACCCCAGGAGGAGCTGACCCATCTCACCTGGCGCGGGGCGGCACAGCGCTATCCCGCCAGCATCCCGGAAAAGGTGCGGGCTCAGCTCGAGCATGAGCTCGCCCTCATCGGCCAGCTCGACTACGCGCCCTTCTTCCTCACCGTTCACGACACGGTGCGCTTCGCCCACTCCCAGGGGATCCTCTGCCAGGGCCGCGGCTCGGCCGCCAATTCGGCCGTCTGCTATTGCCTCGGCGTCACCTCCGTCGATCCGGCCCATATGGATCTGCTCTTCGAGCGCTTCATCAGCGCCGCGCGCAACGAGCCGCCGGATATCGACGTCGATTTCGAGCATGAGCGGCGCGAGGAGGTGATCCAGTACATCTACGGGAAATACGGCCGCGAGCGCGCCGGCCTGGCGGCCACGGTGATCTGCTATCGCAGCCGCTCGGCGCTGCGCGAGGTCGGCAAGGCCATGGGGCTCTCCGCCGATACGGTCGCAGCCCTTGCCGGCGCCGTCTGGGGCTGGAGCGATCGCGGGCTGGAGGAAACCCGGGTGCGCGAGCTGGGTCTCGATCCCGAGGCCCCGCGCCTGCGCCAGACCCTGGAGCTGGCGGGCGCCCTCATCGGCTTTCCCCGCCATCTCTCCCAGCATGTGGGCGGCTTCGTCATGACCCGCGGGCCGCTGGAGGAGCTGGTGCCCATCGAGAACGCGGCGATGGAGGACCGCACGGTGGTGGAATGGGACAAGGACGATCTGAACGATCTCGGCATCCTCAAGGTCGATGTGCTGGCACTCGGCATGCTGACCTGCCTGGCCAAGGGCTTCGAGCTCATCCGGCATCACTACGGCAGGAGCCTCGATCTCGCCGGCGTGCCCCAGGACGATCCCGCCGTCTACGAGATGATCTGCCGGGCCAACACCATCGGCGTGTTCCAGATCGAGAGCCGGGCCCAGATGACCATGCTGCCCCGCCTCAGGCCGAAGAACCTCTACGATCTCGTCATCGAGGTCGCCATCGTCCGGCCCGGCCCGATTCAGGGCGACATGGTGCATCCCTACCTCCGCAGGCGCGACGGCAAGGAGCCGGTCTTCTATCCCAAGCCCGAGCTGGAGGAGGTGCTGGGCAAGACCCTCGGCGTGCCTCTGTTCCAGGAGCAGGCGATGCGCATCGCCATCGTCGCCGCCGGCTTCTCGCCGGAGGATGCCGACCGGCTGCGCCGGGCCATGGCCACCTTCCGCAAGAACGGCACCATCCATCATTTCGGCGACAAGATGATCGCGGGCATGCTCGCCAATGGCTATCAGCGCGACTTTGCCGAGAAATGCTTCCACCAGATCCAGGGCTTCGGCGATTACGGCTTTCCCGAGAGCCATGCGGCGAGCTTCGCCCAGCTCGCCTATATCTCCTCCTGGGTGAAATGCCATTACCCCGCGGTCTTCGCCTGCGCGCTCCTCAACAGCCAGCCCATGGGCTTCTATGCGGCGGCCCAGATCGTGCGCGATGCGCAGGAGCATGGTGTCGAGGTGCGGC
>DATBBO010000566.1:0-4111 GCA_036270995.1 Dongiaceae bacterium
CCCGCAGCGCCATAGCCGTCATTGCAGAGCTTCAGCAGCATCCGCGGCGCTGCGTTGCCCTCGATCAACCAGTATTCCTGCCCGCCATCCTCGTTCCCGTCATTGTCGTGGCAGGCATCGTCCGGCTGCGCTCGGTCGGCCACGCCGAGATGGACCTCCGCCACGCTCAGCTCCGTGCCGGACTCCGATTTCCCCGCTGGCGTCAGCTTGGCGATGGTGCAGGTCGCGCGGCTGCCGCAGATCGCGGGCTTCAGCTGGGCCATATCCGCAGCCCCGGCCGCCAATAGGCTCGTGGCGAGTAAAAGCGCGGCCGCGCCAATGAGAACACGCATGATGACCCCCCTTAAGACTGCGGCCATTCTAGCCTGATTCACGGGAGGATCAGTCCATAAAGCCCCAAGCGCTGGCGCCCCCGATCAAGAGAGAAGGGGGCCTTGCGGCCCCCTTCCCCGTCCCCCCACCAGCGCCCGATTCTATTGCTGCGCCTTCTCGAAGATGTCGTGGGTCCAGGCGCCTTGCGGCTCCTTGGTGATGACCGGATCCGACTTTCCGGAAAGGAGGATCTTCACCGTGCGGTCATAGGCAGCCGGGTCGAGCCAGCCGGTCCCCTTCGGGTTGGTGCCCACCAGCTTGGCGATCTCGCCCATCATGCGCTTCTGGTGCTTCTCGGTCTGGGCGCCCGTGGCGTCGTTGTCGAGCACGATCATCGCCGCCTCGTCGGGATTGGCGACGGCCCAGTCCCAGCCCTTCATCGAAGCCTTCACAAAGCGCGCCAGCTTGTCGACCATGGCCGGGTCCTGAAGGTTCTTCTCCAGGGTGTAGAGCCCGTCCTCCAGGGTCGCCACACCTTCATCCTCGTATTTGAAGACCACGAGCTGATCCGCGGGAATGCCGCCATCGATGACCTGCCAGTACTCGTTGTAGGTCATGGTGGAGATGCAGTCGGCTTGCTTCTGCAGCAGCGGATCGACATTGAAGCCCTGCTTCAGCACCGTCACGCCGTTGGGACCTCCCTGGGTGGAGAGCCCGAGCGTGCTCATCCAGGAGAGGAAGGGATATTCGTTGCCCCCGAACCAGACGCCCAGCGTCCGGCCCTTGAAGTCCGCCGGAGTCTTGATCCCCGTCTCCTTGCGACAGGTCAGCTCCATGCCCGATTTCTGGAAGGGTTGGGCGATATTGACCAGCGGCACGCCCTTCTCGCGAGTGGCGAGCGCCGAGGGCATCCAGTCGATGACCACATCGGCCCCGCCAGCGGCGATCACCTGGCTCGGATTGATGTCGGGCCCGCCGGGCTTGATCTCGACATCGAGGCCGACATCCTTGTAGAGGCCCTTGTCCTTGGCGACGTAATAGCCGGCGAACTGGGCCTGGGTCACCCATTTGAGCTGCAGGACCAGCTTGTCCGCAGCCTCGGCGCCCATGGTCGAGCCGACCAGTGCCGCGGCGAGTGCGGCCGCGCCCAGCAATTTTCTCATCATCCGTCTCCCTGTTGCTTGCATCATGAGTTGTTTCTTCGATCTCGTCGTCAGCCCCTCTGGCGATAGGAAGGGTGCCAGAAGGTGAGATTGCGCTCCACCAGCGCGATCAGCCAATAGAACAGCGAACCCGCCAGCGCCGCCACGGCGATGGTCGCCCAGACCACGTCGACGTTCATGCGGGCCACCTCGACGCTGATGCGGAAGCCCATGCCGGCGATGGGCGAGCCGAAGAACTCGGCGACGATGCCCCCGATCATGGCCAGCGTCGAGTTGATCTTCAGCGCGTTGAAGATGAACGGCAGCGCATTGGGCAGGCGCAGCTTGAAGAAGCTCTGCCAATAGCTGGCACCATAGGCGCGCATGAGGTCGCGGCTCATCGCGTCGACCTCGGCGAAGCCGGCCAGCGTGTTGATCAGCATGGGGAAGAAGGTCATCACGACGATGACCGCGGCCTTGGAGGGCCAGTCGAAGCCGAACCACATCACCATGATGGGGGCGATGCCCACCACCGGCACGGCGCTGACCAGATTGCCCAGCGGCAAGAGCCCCCGCTGCAGGAAGGGAATCCGGTCGACGGCGACGGCGGTGATGAAGCCGAGGCCGCAGCCGGCGGCCCAGCCGGCGAGCACCGCCTTGAGGAAGGTCTGGCGGAAATCGCTCCACAGCACGGGCGCCTGGCTCGCGAGCTGATGGCCGATCTGATGCGGGGCCGGCAGCAGGATCTGCGGCACGCCGAACCCCACCACCAGCACCTCCCAGACATAGAGGAGCCAGAAGCCGAAGAGGAGCGGTGCCGCCAGGGAGAGCGCCTTGCCGCGGTGGTCGCCGGGCCGCGCGATGTCGGCGAGCCGGTCCATGGCGCACCAGGCAGCGAACCCGAGGCCGACGAGGTAGAGCCAGAGCCCGGGCAGCGCGAGCCCCGCCGCCGGATAAGCATCGACCAGGATGAGCGGCGCCGGCAGGCCCAGCAGCAGACCGATGAGAAGTGCCGGCAGGCCGCCATCGCCGCGCGGCGTCGCGGCCCAGCCTGCGGCCAGCAGAGCGAGCGCGCCGCAGGCGAGCGCCGCCGGGTGGCTGAGCCAAGGCGAGGCGCCCGCCGGCTCGACGCCCGCGGCGAGTGCCATGCCGGCGGCCATGAGGATGGCGGCGATGGCGGGAAGGCGTCTCACCGGTAGACCCCCATGCGGCCGAGCACGAGGCGCTCGAGCAGGGCGACCACATAGACCAGGCCCGCGCCCAGAAATGCCGCCATGAGAAGCGCCGACCAGATCTGCACCGTCTGGCCGAAATAGGAGCCGCTGAGAAGGCGCGCGCCCAGCCCCGCGCTCGCTCCGGTCGGCAGCTCGCCGACGATGGCACCCACCAGGCTGATGGCGATGGCGACCTTGAGGGAGGCGAAGAGGAAGGGCACAGCGGCCGGCCAGCGCAGCTTCCAGAAGACCTGAGCCCCGCTCGCGCTGTAGCTGCGCATCAGGTCCATCTGCAGGGGATCGGGCGAGCGAAGGCCCTTCACCATGCCGATGGTGACGGGAAAGAAGCAGAGATACATGGAGATGATCGATTTCGGCAGCAGCCCGACGAAGCCGAAATTGCCCAGCACCACGATGATCATCGGGGCGATGGCGAGGATTGGCACGGTCTGGGAGGCGATGACCCAGGGCATCAGGCTGCGGTCGAGGGTGCGCTGATGCACGACCCCGATGGCGAGCAGGATGCCCAGGACCGAGCCCAGCAGGAAGCCCACCACCGTCGCCGAGGCGGTGACATAGGCGTGATAGGCGAGGTTGCGCTTGCTGGTGAGCGGCGTGGCGAAGACGGTTTTATAGAGCTCGGCCCCGATCTGGTCGGGCGTCGGCAGCACCGGCCGCTCCATGGACCAGGTGGCGGCGATGAGGTCGCGGGTGGTCCAGTTCTGCCCCGAGCGGTTCAGCCGGTCGCGCACCTGTGGCGCGTTGAGCCCGATCGCCGCCGCATACCAGAGGACGAGGATGATGAGGACGACCGTCGCGACCGGCAGCGCCCGGCCCTCGGCGAGGCGGCGCCAGGCGCCGCTCCCGGGCCGGGCGGCGAGGGCCATGCCGGCCCCGGTCATCGCAGCTCAATCCTCATAGGACCGCCCAGCATGGAGCGCCTCGCGCACGCGATGGGCGACGGCCAGGAACTCCGAGCTGTCGCGGATGTCGAGGGTGCGCTTGCCCGAGAGATTGTTGTCGATCACATCGATGATGCGTCCCGGGCGCGGGCTCATGACCACGATCCGGGTCGACAGGAACACCGCTTCGGCGATGGAATGGGTGACGAAGACGACGGTCTTGCGCGTCGCCTCCCAGAGCCGGATCAGATGCTCGTTCAGATGGTCGCGGGTGATCTCGTCCAGCGCGCCGAAAGGCTCGTCCATCAGCAGAAGCTGGGGCTCGAAGCTGAGGGCGCGCGCGATGGAGACCCGCTGCTGCATGCCGCCTGAAAGCTGCCAGGGGAACTTCCGCTCGAACCCCGTGAGGCCCACCATCTCGAGATATCTGGCGGCGCGCTTGGTGCGCTCGGCCCGCGGCATCTTCATGATCTCCAGCGGCAGGGTCACATTGGCCTGCACGCTGCGCCAGGGATAGAGAGCGGGCGCCTGGAAGACATAG
>DATBBO010000567.1:0-3464 GCA_036270995.1 Dongiaceae bacterium
AGGATCCCTCCTGCTCCTTGAACAGCACCGACTGGACATTGGGCAGATTGACGATGCCGTCGATCACGGTGAAGTCGGTCTTGGGAAACTCGGCACCGACCTTCTGCACCGCATCGGCCTGGGCGAAGCCGACGCCGATGATCGGGTTCTGGCCGCGCTCGGCGAAGCGGCGATGGGCCTGCTCGTATTGGGTCTCGTTGGTGATCTCGAAATCGGCATAGGGGATGCCGGTCTCCTTCTTGAACCGTTCGACCCCGTTATAGACGCCCTCATTGAAGGATTTGTCGAACTTGCCGCCCATGTCGAACACGACGGCGGGCTTGATGTCGTCGGCCCTGGCCGGCATCGATAGCAGAGCCGCCAGCGCGGCAGCCCCGAGCGCGAATCCCAGCGTATATTTCACAGCAAGCCTCCTCTGTTTGATTTTAGTTGGGCTTATTGTAGCGAATTTTCCGTCAGTCGCCTTCCCTGCGTCCGCCGAAGCCGTCGACCAGGTCCTGGGCCTCCTCGCGCCAGGCATCCTCCTGGGCGCGGACGGTCGGCAGGCCGATCAGCGTGTTGAAGCTCTCGAAGTCGAGCATGCGGTTGAACTGGGCCGCGGTCGTGCCATCTCGCAGCAAGGTGCCGTAGAGGTCGCGCAAGGCATGAGCGACGGCATAGCTCGCCGAGACGGGCCAGGTCACGGCCGCGAAGCCCATCTCCTCCAGCGTCTGGGCCGGCAGCACCGGGGTCTTGCCGCCCTCGACATTGTTTGCGAGACAGGGCCCGGCGATCTCAGAGCAGACCCGGCGCAGCTCCTCGACGCTGAGCGGCGCCTCGACGAAGAGCAGATCGGCGCCAGCCTCCCGATAGAGCTCCGCCCGCTCGATGGCGGCATCGAGCCCCTCCACGGCGCGGGCATCCGTGCGGGCCATGACGATCATGGCCTCGTCATTCCGCGCATCGAGTGCGGCCTTCAGCTTGGCTACCATCTCGGCAGCAGGGACCACCTGCTTGCCCTCCATATGGCCGCAGCGCTTGGGCGAGACCTGGTCTTCGATGAAGAGGGCGGCGACCCCGGCGCGCTCATAGGCGCGCACGGTGCGGGCGACATTGGTCGGCCCGCCATAGCCGGTATCGGCATCGGCCAGCAGCGGCAGCTCGGTGCAATCGCAAAGCCGGGCATAGAGCTCGGCCATCTCGCTCATGCCGAGCTGGGCGACGTCCGGCTGTCCGATCAGGCTCGCCGTGGCGCTATAGCCGCCGGCCGCGGCGGCCTGGAATCCGGCCCGCTCGATCAGCTTCAGGGAGAGCGCGTCATGGGCGCCGGGCAGGACCAGAATCTTGGGAGATTCAATGAGTTGGCGGAAGAGGGCCGTTCGGCGCATGTGCCGAGCCTAGCAGAAAGACATCGGCTCGGTTAGCCTCCCCGCGGAACAATGGCGCCAGCCGCCGGGTTTCTCTAGGCCCAGCGGAGGAGGAGCTTTCCGATGATTCGTCGCCTTGCCGTTTTCGCTTTCGCCATGTTCAGCTTCGTCGGGATGAGCAGCGCTGTTCGCGCCGATGAGGCGACCTCGGAAGTCGTCTGGAAAAGATACTGGATGGCGATCGAGGTGCAGAAGATCTGCCACAACACCGGCTTTTCGCAGTCGCAGTACGACAACATGGTTCACCTGATCAACCAGCGGATCAATTATGACCTGGGTGCGGGTGTGCGGCATCAGTTGATGAACGATGCCAAGACGGATGCCGTCGACCTCACCTTCAAATACGGCTGCAGCAGCCCCGACTCCCAGAACTACCTCGCCCTCTACAACAGCGACCTCGCGCCGGTTGCCGGCCAATAGCCCGGCTGCCGCGCCAGAGGATAGCGGGTCGCTGGGGCTTCCGGCGCGCCCTAGGGCTGAGCAGGCTCGGGCGGCGCCTGCTTCTTCATCTCGTCGATCTGCTTTGCCCATTCACGCCCGAGCCGTGTGAGCTCGACGAGCTCGGAGAGATCGAATACGCGCCCATCCGTCGCTGTGGAGATATAGTCGCGCGAGGCGACGAGTGTGAGATAGCGAAGCCGCCGGAGCTCGGTCCGAAGCTCGTGGTTGCCTTTATAGTTGCTCGTCGTCCCGTGATAGAGATTCGTCAGATGCGCGCGCTCCTGCTCGGCCAGCACGAGCGGCAGGATGAGTTCCATGATGGCGAGCTTGTCGCCCTGATCCGATTGCCTGCTTCGAATATCGGCGAGGGCGAGCTTGATATTGGCCACTTCGAGGGACGTCACGCGGCCGAAGAAGCTCTTCAATCCTGAGAGCGAGGCCGGGCTCGCGAGCGCCGCCGCGCCGGCCAAGCAGATCACCACCACCAGAACCGTGGAGAGGTCGATCTTCGCCTTGTCGTCGATATGCCCGGTCACGAGGGCGGCGACGTAGACGACCACGAGCAAGCAGATCACACCCGCGGCCAGGCGCCTCTTCAGCTCCATGTCGGTCCCCCGAGGTTGCCGCCCTCCAGGCTCTTGGCCGGCCCCGGCGGCAGGCTCAGGCGCCCCGCTCATGAGCGAGGAGCCAGCGCTTGCGCTCGATGCCGCCGCCATAGCCCGTGAGAGTCCCGTTCGATCCGACGACACGATGGCAGGGCACGACGATGCTGATGGGATTGTCGCCATTGGCATGGCCCACCGCACGGATGGCGGTGGCCCGCCCGATCCGCTTCGCCAGCGCTCCATAGGTGACGGTCTCCCCGCAGGGAATCTGACGAAGTGCCCGCCAGACGCTCTGCTGGAAGGGTGTGCCCGCCGTTGCCACGGGCAGAGCATCGATCGCGTGGAGCTCGCCGGCGAAATAGGCGCGGAGCGCCGCACTGAGCCCTGCGGGATTCTTGGCGCGCCTTAGCGAGAAGCCATCCGGGCCGTATTGCAGGCGCAGCGAGCGCTGCATCCGGTCGTCCTGATCGGTCCATTCCACCGCGCGCAGCCGCCCGGCATCATCGGCAATGATGGCCAGATCTCCCAGCGGCGTCTCGAAACAGTCGATCGAAAATCGAAGAGGCTCGCTCATCCGGCAAGGATATCGACCCCCTTCCGCGCGCGCCAGCATTGCGTTCCCTACCATGTCAGTGCCAGGGTCGCCTCATCATGGTAGTGCTGCTCCGGATCCGGAGCACCGATGTTCGCCCACCTGTCCCGGTCCAGCTTGGCGTGGAGCTTGTATTGACCGGCAGGCCAAGCTGCGCCGCCCGGCGCAAACACCAGGATCGCCGTCTCGTCGCCATTGGAGAGCAGCGTGACGGGTACGGCCAGGTCGGTCTCGACCCAGTGACCCCAGGCGATGATGCCGCCGTTGATGACACCGATCGCGCCGGCGGGGAGCTTCGCCGCCACGGCCAGATCCTTGCGCGACGCGACCTGCTGCATGGTCAGTATTTCCCGCCGGGCGCCCGCCTTCGCGCCGGGCGGATCGTAGATTTCGAGCATGACCCCGGTGGGCGTGGCGACG
>DATBBO010000568.1:0-2578 GCA_036270995.1 Dongiaceae bacterium
CTGCGGCGGAAGCGCTGGGCGTCGAGCTGCGGGTCCTCGCCGACGATGAGGCCGGCCGGGCTCTTCACACCGCGGTCGATGATGACGTTGGAGAGCCTGACCCCACGCCCCACCTCTGCATAGGGCAGGACCACCGCATGATCCAGCCGCGAGTAGGAGTTGACGCGCACCCCCGTGAACAGCAGCGTCCGGTGGATGCTGGCGCCGGAGATGATGCAGCCGCCGGAGACGAGGGAGGAGACGGCCATGCCCCGCCGGCCGGCCTCGTCATGGACGAACTTCGCGGGCGCGGTCACCTCGGCATAGGTCCAGATCGGCCAATCCTGATCGTGAAGGTCGAGATCCGGCACCACATCCGTCAGATCGATGTTGGCCTCGAAATAGGAGTCGAGCGTCCCGACATCGCGCCAGTAGGAGGGCGCCTCCTGGGAAGAGCGCACACAGGAGCGGGCGAAGTGATGGGCGACCGCCTTCGCCTCGGCGACCAGCCGTGGAATGATGTCCTTGCCGAAGTCGTGGCTGGAGGTCGGATCGGCGTTGTCCCGGCGCAGCTGGTCGAAAAGGAAGCCGGTGTTGAAGACATAGATGCCCATGCTGGCGAGGGCCCGGTCGGGCTTGCCGGGCATGGCGGGCGGGTCCTTGGGCTTCTCCAGGAAGGAGATGATCCGGTTGCTCTCGTCGACCTCCATCACCCCGAAGCCGGTGGCGTCCTCGCGCGCGATCTCGATGCAGCCCACCGTCACGTCGGCATCGTCGTCGATATGCTGCTGGAGCAGACGCTCATAGTCCATTTTGTAGACATGATCGCCCGCCAGGAGGACGATGAACTTCGGCGCGTAGGCCTCGATGATGTCGATGTTCTGGTAGACGGCATCGGCGGTGCCGAGATACCAGCGCTCCTCGGAGACGCGCTGGCTGGCCGGCAGGATGTCGAAGCTCTCGTTGCGTTCGGTGCGGAAGAAGTTCCAGCCGCGCTGGAGATGCCGGATCAGGCTATGGGCCTTGTATTGGGTCGCGACCGCGATGCGCCGGATGCCGGAGTTCAGCGCATTGGAGAGTGCAAAATCGATGATGCGCGACTTGCCGCCGAAATAGACGGCAGGTTTCGCGCGCTTGTCGGTCAGCTCCATCAGCCGGCTGCCGCGCCCACCCGCCAGCACATAGGCCATCGCGTGGCGTGCGTTAGGGCCGGTGAATGGAGGATTCTCTGCCATCGATCTACTCTCCGTCGAATTGGAACATCACAGTCGCCAGCGGCGGTGCCGTGATTTCCGCCGAGGCCGGGAAACCATGCGAGGCGGAGGCCCGCGCCGTCACTTGCCCCAGATTGCCCTGCCCTGAGCCGCCATAAGCCTCAGAATCGGAATTGAAGATCTCGCGCCACCGTCCCGCCCGGGGCAGGCCGATGCGATAGCCATGCCGCGGGACCGGCGTGAAATTGCAGACCACGGCAACCGGGCGGTCGCCGGGCGCTCCAAACCTCGCCCAGGCATAGACCGATTGGGTCATGTCGTTGGGCACAATCCAGCGGAAGCCATCCCCCTCGCAGTCGCGGGCATGGAGGGCGGGGATCCGGCGATGGAGGCGGTTCAGCTCGCGCACGCAATTCCTGAGCCCCTGGTTCAGCGGCCGGTCGAGCTCATGCCAGGGGAGTGACTGGGCGAAGTCCCATTCGCCCGCCTGGCCGAATTCCTGGCCCATGAACAAGAGCTTCTTGCCGGGATGGCCCCACATGAAGCCGTAATAGGCGCGCGCTGTCGCGAATCTCTGCCACTCATCGCCGGGGATGCGGCCAAGCAGCGAGCGCTTGCCGTGGACGACCTCGTCATGGGAGACCGGCAGCACGAAGTTCTCGGCATAGGCATACATCATGCCGAAGGTCATCTGGTTGTGGTGCCAGCGGCGATGGACCGGCTCGCGCGAGATGTAGTCCAGCGTGTCGTGCATCCAGCCCATGTTCCATTTGAAGCCGAAGCCGAGGCCGCCGGCATAGGCCGGACGGGAGACGCCGGCCCAGGCCGTCGATTCCTCCGCGGTCATCAGCACGCCGGGATGCTTGGCATAGACCAGCTCATTGACTCGCTGGAGGAAGCGGACGGCATCCTTGTTGGTGTTGCCGCCCTCCTCATTGGGCAGCCATTCCCCCGGCTTCCGTGAATAGTCGAGATAGAGCATGGAGCTCACGGCATCGACCCTGAGCCCGTCCACATGGAAGCGGTCGAGCCAGTAGAGGGCATTGGCTATCAGCACATTCGCAACCTCGCGGCGGCCGAAATCGTAGATTGCGGTGTTCCAGTCTGGCTGATAGCCCCGGCGGGGATCGGCATATTCGTAAAGCGGCTCGCCGTCGAAGCGGGCGAGGCCATACTGGTCGGTCGGGAAATGGGCGGGCACCCAGTCGATCAGCAGGCTGAGCCCCGCCTGATGGGCGCGGTCGACGAAACGGGCGAAGCCGGCCGGATCGCCGAAGCGTCGCGTGGGGGCGAAGAGCCCGATGGGCTGATAGCCCCAGGAGGCATCGAGGGGATGCTCGCAGACCGGCAGCAGCTCGAGATGGGTGAACTCCATGTCGAGGGCA
>DATBBO010000569.1:0-4194 GCA_036270995.1 Dongiaceae bacterium
CCGCTGGCTCCGGCGTGCAGCCGCTGGGCATCCTGCGCATGATCGCCATGCTCTCCAGCCTGGGCGAGGTGCCGGCCGAGCAGGCCTTCTGCTTCGCCACCGGCAACACCGCCCGCATGCGCAAGCTCGCCAGCGGGCTGATCGAGATCGGCCGCCCGGCGGACTTCGTCCTCATCGACAAGGCCCAGCACAGCGCCGGCAGGGATCTGCTCGATTCCGTCCGCCTGGGCGACCTGCCAGGCGTCGGCATGGTGGTGATCGACGGGCAGGTGCGCATCGGCCGCAGCCGCAATACCCCGCCGGCGGAGAGGGTGGCGGAGGTGATGAAGGCCTAGCCGCAGCCCTCCGCCTCAGAAATTGATCGCGGTACCGAGGTCTATTTCGAAGGAATGAACCTTGCTGGCATCGACGCCCACAGCCTCAGGGACCGGGACTGAGAAGCCCGGACCCGACAGGTTGCCGTAGTTGGAGGCGGTATAGGCGACCTGGCCTTCGAGTGAGATCCCGGGCCCCAGCGCGTAGGCGGCGTTCAGGGAAACGCCCCAAAATATTTGGTTGTCCGCGCTTACGCCCGGTGCCGAGGTGCCAAGGACGGCAGAGGCGCTCTGCTGAAAGCTCGCATAGAGACCCTGGAGACCGAAGGACCAGGCGTCGATGGTATAGCTGCCGCCCGCCGTGACTATCCATCCGTCATCGTTGGGGCCCGCTGTGTTGGCGGCGGAGTAGTCGTCGTGGATGTAGTTCTGCATAAAGGCGCCCGAGAATCCGACCGTGAAGTGGCCGAAGCCGACCTGGACTCCACCCTGATACCAGGCCGGCTTGTTGCCGGTGGTGCCGCCGGCCGGGGTGTACTGGGTGAAGGCCCACTCGCCGCCGCCGCCCAGCTCCAGAGTCCAGCCGCCGAAGTCATGGGTGTAGTCGAAGGCGACCGACAGGATGTTATTGCCCGTGTCGCCCGACCCCCGTGCCGTGACGTCGGTCCCGTAGGATAGACCACCCCCGGCTCGCCGTTGGCCGCCCGTCGGGGTGAATGAGACCCCGAAGGTGAAACCACCGATGTCGGGGGAGAAATACTCGATCTTGTTGCCCTTGCTTTCGATGCCGAAGCAGGTGCCGATCGAACCCATGGGCGCGACGCCGAAGGTCGAGAAATAACTCGCCGCACTGTTGCTGACGTTGGCCGTGTGCAAGGTCTGGTTGCGGATCTGGGCAAAGCCAACATTGCTGAAGGAGTTTTCCGGACTGTTGACCCCGAATTGGGAGGTTACGTTGCCGGGATCCATGATGCAGTCGGTCACCAGCGCGCTATAGGCCTCGCCGATGCGGATCTGACCGAACTTGCCGCTGAAATCGGCATAGGCTCGGTTGATCTGGCTCGTGCTGTCGGACTTCGCGACGTTCTCGGCGTCAAGGCCGACGAGGACGCCGACCGTGATTCCATTGTCGAGCGTGGTCTTCCCGGTGAAGTTGACGCGGATCTGCTGGCGCATCGACACGTTCTGGCGGTCGAAATTGCCGAGACCCGCGGTCGAAACGCTGGGAATGCCACCGACCGTCACGATATGCTGGGTCGTCGGAGAATTGCCGAAGCTGCCGCCTATGGCATTGCGATAGAAGCCCGTGATGCCGAGCTTCAGTCCGCTGGCCGCCGTCGCTTCGCCCGCGACCAAGGTCACGGCGACAAGGGTGGTCGTGCTTAGCAGCGAAGCTCTCATGCAAATTCCCCCGAACTGACAAGCTGGCGCCCAGACAGGCCCTATGCGGCTAATTGGCAGCCAAACATCGAGGTAAGATGCGTCGGAGTAACGGTAGCACGAGCGAGTTACAGACTTCTTTCCGCACCCCGCATTGCCGCCAAATGCGCGGCGCGCGCCGGCTCGTTACGTGGTCAGGCCTGACTCGGCAGGCAGCGCCCCCGGGTTGCGAAGCACGCGAAAGGCGAGGAAGCTGAAGACGATCGTGACGATCGGATTGAGGATATTGAAGAAGCAATAGGCCGCATATCCCACGGTCGGAACGCCGAGGGCTGCCGCCATATAGGCGCCGCAGCTGTTCCAGGGCACCAGCGGGGAGGTGACGATCGCCGAATCGCCGATGACGCGGGAGAGGAAAACCGGCGCCAGGCCGCGCTTCCGGAACTCGAGACGGAAGAGGCGGCCCGGCAGCACTACGGCGATGTATTGATCCGAAGTGATGATGTTCGCGGCGATGCAGGTCGCGACGAGCAGGGATACCAGCGATCCCACGGAGCGGGCGCGGCGAACCAGCGGATTGATCAGCCGCGTCATGAAGCCGCCATGCTCCACGGCCGCGCCGAAGGCAAGCGCGCAGATGATCAGCCAGACCGTGACCATCATGCTCGACATGCCGCCCCGGCTCATGAGCTGGTCGATGGCCGCATCGCCGGTTTCGACGCGATAGCCCGTCGCCAATGCAGCCCAGACCCCTTTGACCACGGCCAGCGGCCGCGCGAGCTCCGGTGCCTTCGCGAAGGCCGCAGCGGCATCCGGATTGTGAACCACTGCCAGCAGACCTCCGGCCAGGGCGCCGATGAAAATGGCGACCAGGGGTGGCCAGCGCAGGAGCGCCAGGACGAGGACGACGAGCAGCGGCAGGAAGTTCCAGGGGGATACGACGACGTGGTTCTGGATCGACGCGAGCGTGGTCGAGGGGTCGAAATCGCCCGGCTTGCCCAGGATCGCGAATCCGGCGACGGCCAGCAGCAGGGCCGGCACCGATGTCCAGAGCGATTCCCGGACATGGGTGAAGAGATCGGAGCCCGCCGCGGCGGTCGCCAGGTTCGCGGTATCGGACAGGGGCGAGGCCTTGTCGCCGAAATAGGCCCCCGAGATCACCGCGCCGGCGGTGATCTCGGGCGAGAGATTCATGCTGCCCGCGATCCCCATGAGGCCGATGCCGATGGTCCCCGCCGTGGTCCAGGAGCTGCCGATGCTGAAAGCGACCGCCGCGCAGATCAACGCCGACGTCGCATAGAAATAGTTGGGGCTCAGGATCTGCAGGCCGTAATAGACCATGGCGACGATGGTGCCGGAGAGCGCCCAGGTCCCGATCAGCGCGCCGACGGCCAGCAGGATGCCGATGGCGGCGATGCCCGTGGCGACGCCGTCGATCATCGCCTGCCGGATGCCCTCCAGGGGCAGGCCATTCTTGTAGGCGAGACCGGCGGCGACGAGGGCGCAGAAGATCAGGGCGATCTGGTTCGGCCCGTAGGATGCGTCGTTGTGAAAGAGGTAGAAGGAGAGCGAGAGGAGGCCGATCAAGAGGCCGATGGGAATCAGCGAATCGACGAGCGTCGGCTCGCGCGCGCCCGGCGCGCTATCTCCGCCCGCGGGCTGCTCGTGATCGCCTTGTGGCACGATGGCTCCCCCTCCCCGACCCTTGCGTCAGCCGGACGCCCATTCTATCCCGCCGGCCTCTTTTGTCACCGTGGTCCCGGCTCGTCCGCTTATGATCCCGGGCAGATCCTTCAACGCCCCGATGGCCGCGCGCTTGCCGGTCGCTTCCGCGAAATGGCGGGCGGCATCGACCTTCGGTCCCATGGATCCGGCCGGAAAAGGGTAGGCCGACAGGGCCTCCGGGCTCGCGCGGCGCATCGCCCGGGCGTTCGGCTTGCCCCAGTTCTCGAAGACGGCGTCGGCATCGGTTGCCATGATGAAGAGGTCTGCGCCGAGCTCGCGGGCGAGGAGCTCGGAGCAGAGATCCTTGTCGATCACCGCCTGGATCCCGCGCAGTTTGCGGCCCGGCTCATAGACCGTCGGAATGCCGCCGCCGCCGGCGGCGATCACCACCGCGCCCTTCTCGAGCAGCCATTTGATCGGCCGCATCTCGAAGATCCGTTTCGGCACGGGCGAGGCGACGACGCGGCGCCATTTGTCGCCGTCCTGCTTCATCACCCAGCCCTTCTCGCCCTCCAGCCGCCTTGCCTCCGCCTCGGCATAGACAGGGCCGATGAACTTGGTCGGATTCTTGAAACCCGGATCCTCCCGGTCGACCTCCACCATCGTCAGCACGGTCGCAAACGGGACCTCGAAAGGCAGGAGGTTGCCCAGCTCCTGCTCGATCATGTAGCCGATCATGCCTTCGGTCTCGGCGCCAAGCACGTCGAGGGGGTAGAGCTGGTTCGGATCGTAGGCCGCACCCTGCAGCGCCAGCAGACCCACCTGCGGGCCATTG
>DATBBO010000570.1:0-12913 GCA_036270995.1 Dongiaceae bacterium
AGTTCATCCAGACCCAGTACTGCTACGACATGCCGCTGCTGGAGCGCTTCATGGCCAAGGTGCGCGAGCAGCGGCTGCATGAGAAATGCTACATCCTGGTGGGCGTGGGACCGCTCGCCACCGCCCGCGGCGCGCGCTGGATGCGCGCCAATGTGCCGGGCATCCATATTCCCGATCCGGTCATCGCCCGGATCGAGGGGGCGAAGGACCAGAAGCTCGAAGGCAAGAAGATCTGCATCGAGCTGATCCAGCAGATCCGCGAGATCGAAGGCGTGGCCGGCGTTCATGTTATGGCCTATCGCCAGGAAGAACTTGTCTCGGACATCATTACGTCATCCGGCATCATGAGAAATCGCGCGCCGCGCCGTGCGGCCAGGGAAAGGATTGGTTAGAACATGACCGACACCGTCATCTCCTCGGCGACCAAGGAGGTCGTCATCGGCTTCGAGCGTCCCTTCGTGCTCATCGGGGAGCGCATCAATCCCACGGGCCGCAAGCTGCTCGCCGCCGAGATGGCGGCTGGCGACTACAGCCGCGTCAAGTCCGATGCGCTGGCCCAGGTCGAGGCCGGCGCCAACATGCTCGATGTCAATGCCGGCATCCCGCTGGCGGACGAGCCGAAGATCCTGGCCGAGGCGATCCAGCTCGTGCAATCCCTGACCGACGTGCCGCTTTCCATCGATTCCTCCATCGTCGCCGCCCTCGAGGCGGGGCTCGCCGTCTACAAGGGCAAGCCTCTGCTCAACTCGGTCACCGGCGAGGAGGAGCGATTAGAGAGCGTACTGCCGCTCGTGAAGAAATACGGCGCCGCGGTCGTCGCCATCTCCAATGACGAGACCGGCATCTCGGAGGATCCCGATGTGCGCTTCGAGGTGGCAAAGAAGATCGTCCAGCGCGCCGCGGATCACGGCATCCCCTATTCCGACATCGTCGTCGATCCGCTGGTCATGCCGGTCGGCGCCCTCAACCAGGCGGGACGCAGCGTCTTCCACCTGATCCGCCGGCTCAGGGAGGAATTGAAGGTCAACACGACCTGCGGTGCGTCTAATTTCAGCTTTGGCCTGCCCAACCGCCACGGCCTCAACGCCGCCTTCCTTTCCATGCTCGTCGGCGCCGGCATGACCTCGGCCATCACCAATCCTCTCCACGCCGAGGAGATGACGGCGATCCTGGGCGCCGACGTCGCCATGGGCCATGACGAGAACTGCATGCGCTGGATCCAGAAATTCCGCGAGCCGCTGGCCGAGGGCGAGGAGGGTGCCCGGGGCCGGCGGGAAGGCCGCCGCCGCCGTGCCTGATCCCGTTGCGCCCGGTGCGGCGGGCAAGCCCGACGCGCTCGTCGTCTTCATGCCCTCGGGCCGGCGCGGCCGGTTCCCGCTCGGCACGCCGCTGCTGCAGGCGGCGCGCAGCCTCGGCGTCGACATCGATTCGGTCTGCGGCGGCCGCGGGATCTGCGGGCGCTGCCAGATCGAGATCGCCGAGGGCGAATTCGCCAAGCTCGGAGTGACCTCGGCGGCGGACCATCTCTCCGCCTTCGGCGCCATCGAGAAGCGCTATGCCGAGCGGCGCAGCCTGATGCCGGGCCGGCGCCTCTCCTGTTCGACCCTGCTCTACGGCGATGCCGTCATCGACGTGCCGTCCGAGAGCCAAGTGCATCGCCAGGTCGTGCGCAAGCGGGCCGAGATGCGCAATATCGAGCTCGACCCCGTGGTCCGGCTCCACTATGTCGAGGTGGCCGAGCCGGACATGCACGATCCGGCCGGCGATCTCCAGCGCCTGGAGAAGGCCCTGCGCGAGCAGTGGGGCATGAAGGGTCTCGACACCGATCTCCGCGCCATCCAGGGGCTGCAGAAGGCGTTGCGCCAGGGTGAATGGAAGGTCACCGTCGCCATCCACTACGGGCGCCAGATCACCTCGGTCTGGCCGGGCTTCCACGAGAAGGTCTATGGGCTTGCGGTCGATATCGGCTCGACCACCATCGCAGGCCATCTCTGTGATCTCGCCAGCGGCGAGGTGGTGGCCTCCGCTGGTCTCATGAATCCGCAGATCCGGTTCGGCGAAGATCTGATGAGCCGGGTCAGCTATGTGATGATGAATCCCGGCGGCGATGCCGAGATGACCAAGGCGGTGCGCGAGGCGATCAATGTGCTCGCCGCCAATGTCGCCAAGGAGGCGGGGATCGGGCTCAGGGAGATCCTCGAGGTCACCTTCGTCGGCAATCCGATCATGCATCACCTGCTGCTCGGCATCGACCCGACGGAGCTCGGCGGGGCACCCTTCCCGCTCGCGACCGATGGCGCGATCACCATCTGGGCCTCGGAGATCGAGCTCCGGGTCCATCCCAACGCCCGGATCTTCGTGTTGCCCTGCATTGCCGGCCATGTCGGCGCCGATACCGCCGGCGTCATCCTCTCGGAGGCTCCGCACCAGTCCGACGAGATGACCCTCATCGTCGATGTCGGCACCAATGCGGAGATCGTGCTGGGCAACCGTCACAAGCTGCTCGCGGCCTCGAGCCCGACGGGACCCGCCTTCGAGGGGGCCCAGATCTCCTGCGGTCAGCGCGCGGCACCCGGCGCCGTCGAGCGGGTGCGCATCGATCCCGAGACCCTGGAGCCGCGCTTCAAGGTCATCGGCTCGGACAAATGGTCGAACGAGCCGGGCTTCGCCGAGGAGACGGCAGGAACCGGGATCACCGGGGTGTGCGGCTCCGGCATCATCGAAGCCCTGGCGGAGATGTTCCTCGCCGGCATCATCACCCAGGACGGGGTGATCGACGGCAGCCTCGCCGCGCGTTCGCCGCGGGTTCAGCCGGAGGGGCGGACCTTCTCCTACCTGCTTCATGACGGCCAGCCGGTCCTGCGCGTCACGCAGAACGACGTCCGAGCGATCCAGCTCGCCAAGGCGGCACTCTATGCCGGGGCGCGGCTGCTCATGGACCATCTCGAGATCGACCAGCTCGACCGCATTACCCTGGCGGGGGCCTTCGGCAGCCATATCGACGTGAAATACGCGATGATCCTGGGCATGATCCCGGATTGCGACCTGGCCAAGGTCGGTTCCGCGGGGAACGCAGCGGGAACAGGCGCGCGAATTGCGCTGCTCAACATGAAGTCTCGGGCGGAAATTGCCCGGGTCGTCAAGCAGGTGGAGAAGATTGAGACTGCCGTGGAGCCGAAATTCCAGGAGCATTTCGTCGAAGCCATGGCGATTCCCCATAAAACGCGGCCCTATCCGCATCTTTCGGCTGTTGTGCGCTTGCCAGCGCCCAAGGATGTGTTGCAGGCTGGTGACGAAGAAGGGGGCCAGCGCCGGCGTCGTCGACGCGGCTAACGCCTTGCCTGGGGGCAAGAATGGGCACAACCGTCAAAAAGGCTGCGACGAAGAGCGGACACGCGAATAAATCGGGAACGAAGAAGCCGGCAGGCCACAAGCCACCGGCTCGAAAACCTGTTGCCGCCGCAAGGCCCTCACGGGCCGCCAAACCGAGCGCAGCCAAAAAGCCCAAGGTCACACCGCTGAAGAGCTCGCCGCCGAAGGCGGCCCACAAGGCCCCCATCGCCAAGGCCGCGCCCAAGGCTGCCGCGCCGAAGCCGGTCCCCAAGGCCCCATCTCCCAAGGCTCTCGGCCCCAAGCCGGCCGAGGCGCCGGCCATCGAGATCGCTCCGCCGGCGCCGCCCAAGCCAACGCCGCCGAAGGCGGTCCCACCGCCGCCGGCGATCCAGGCGCCGCCGGCCCCGAAGCCGAATCTCGTCAAGCTGTCGAGCCTTGAGCCCGCGGACGCGGCCCGGCTCACGGCCGTGCGCAACCTGCTCGAGGCTCAGGGACGCCATGACCTGCCGGCCATCCTTGCCTCCTTCGGCTCCCAGCCGACGCTGGAGTTCGCAGGCGGCCCGCGCCATATCGGCGCCGAGCGGGTGGGGCAGATCTATGGCGACCTGTTGCGCGCCTTCCCCGATCTGACGATCGAGGTGCTGGCCGAGCATGTGGCGGACCGCAGCATCGTCGTCGAGATGGTCCTGCGGGGCACCCACCGCCAGCAATGGCTCGGCATGGCGCCGCGCGGCCGGCCGCTCAGCCTGCCGGTCTGCAACGTGTTCCTCTTCGATAAGCGCGATCAGATCTCGGCGCTGCGCATCTATCTCGACCGTAACCTCGCTATCGTGCAGCTGACCAGCGGATTGCTGCGCTAAGCTCCGGTGCATGAAGCATGCTGGCCCCGAAGCGCTGAGCGCCCTCGGCGGGTTGCTTGACGAGATTCGCAGAGGTGAGGGCATCGTTGAGCGCAGGCCCGGTGTCTTTTATCGCAAGGGCCGCGCCTTCCTCCATTTTCATGAGGATCCGAGCGGACTCCATGCCGATATGAGGCTGGGCACGGCGTGGGAGCGCCTGCGGGTGCAAACCGGGGCCGAGCGACGGACGCTCCTGTCCCGCCTTGGCGAGGCACTTTCGAAAGGGTAGACGCCGACCGCTTTCCGCGGATCTGAGCCTATTCCGCGGCCAATGCCGAGACGCCGGCGGTTATCGCGGGCGATCAGCCCACGGCGAGGGCGAGCTCCGGATCGGGAAGTTCCATGCCCCACATTTTCTCCAGATTGTAGGTCTGGCGAATCTCGGGGCGGAACAGATGGACGATGACGTCGCCGCCGTCGAGCAGGATCCAGTCGCCCCCGGCCTTGCCCTCGACCCCGACATGTCCGATGCCGAGCGCCTTGAGCTTGACCGCGAGATGATCGGCCATGGCGCCGAGCTGACGCGCAGAGCGCCCGGTGGCGATGACCATGTAGTCGGCGATGCTGGATTTTCCGGAGAGGTCGATGGCAACCACGTTTTCGGCCTTATCGTCGTCGAGCGACTTTTCGATGAGGCCGAGGAGCTTCTTCGATGCGGCCGGGGCTTTCGGTCCGGCCTTGGCTTTGCGTGCGATGGGCGTCACCCTTTGGTTGTTGCGCTTCGGGTTCCTGACCGGCGCCGCCGGATCTCGGTCGCCGAGATCGGGTTCAGCCGGCCATGCACGAACAACCAGGCGGGCGGTTCCGACGTCGCCAGCCTTCGCCCCGCACCCTCCGTGAGCCTGTACCGGGCGAAGCGCCGCGCCGCCTTGGCGGCCAGTGCCCTAAAACAATAGGAAGGGCGGGCAAAAACCGCAATGGGAACGAGGTGAAAGATTTGTTGCCAGTCGCGCCATTGTGCAATCTGCGCCAGATTGTCGGCGCCCATCAGCCAGACGAAACGGGTCTCGGGGAAGCGCCGGCGGAGCAGCTTCAGGCTCTCCGCCGTATAGCGACTGCCAAGCCGCTGCTCCAGGTCGGTAACCCTGATCCGCGGGTTGCGCGCCATGCGCCGCGCCGCGGCCAGCCGCTCGGCGAAGGGCGCCATGCCATCTGCCGACTTCAGCGGGTTCTGCGGGCTCACCAGCCACCAGACCTGATCGAGACCCAGCCGGCGCAGCGCCTTCAGCGAGATGTCGAGATGGCCGCGATGGGCGGGATTGAAGGAGCCGCCCAGTATGCCGATCCGCCGCGCCATGCCCGAAACCTGTTCCCCCTGTCATCCGGCTGCGAGTATAGCCGTCGGGCTTCGGTGGCCGTCCAGCCCCGACAGGCTTGCCGCAGGCCGGCCCGGCGCATGGCGGGCTTGTTGCCGCTGCTTGGCTGGGCCGCTAGTTTGCCCCGAGGCCTATGAGAGAGGGCGATGAGAGAAATGGAAGGGTGATGCAGGACTGGGTGCGCGAGACGATCCTGAAGCAGGACCTGTTCAGCCGCGTCGAACGCGGCCATTTCGCTGGCGGCGAGCCTGCGGGCCAATGGGTGCTGCGCGATACCTCCTGCGCGCGCTGGTGGGCGAGCCCGCTGGCCCGCTTCCTCGAGCGCCATGAGATCCGGGCCCTCGAGGCGCTCAAAGGCTTCCCGGGTATGCCCCAGCTCCATCTCGCCCGGGGCCATGTCCTGATCCGGTCCTGGATTCCAGGTGCCCCGCTCCAGGTCGCCAAGCCCACCGACCCCGCCTATTACAGCCGCGCCTTCAAGCTGCTGGTGTCCCTCCATCGCCACGGCATCGCCCATAATGACCTGGCCAAGGAACCGAACTGGCTGGTGACGCCGGAGGGCGAGCCTGCGGTCACCGACTTCCAGCTCGCCTGGGTGACCCGCCGGCGCGGGCCCCTGTTCCGTCTGGCGGCGCGGGAGGATCTGCGCCACCTGCTGAAGCACAAGCGCAAATACTGTCCGGAGGCCCTGACGGCACGAGAAAAGAGCATCCTTGCCAACCGATCCCTGCCGGCGCGGATCTGGCTCGCCACCGGCAAGCGCGTCTATCTCTTCGTCACGCGGCGCATCTTCCACTGGGCCGACCGGGAAGGCGCCCACGACCGGCAATTCCCCGCCGGCTGAGGAACCTCTCTGCTGCACCCGCCGTTCCGGTGGCATCATGACGGAGAGCAAGATGAGGCAGGTAGCTGTTCTTGGCGGCGCCATTCTGGCGAGCCTGATCGTGGCAGCATTTTCGGTCCGGGCGCAGGATGCGACGAACACCGTCGCGCCCTCCTCGAGCGATGCGATGGCGGAGGTGAAGGCTACCTCCTATGTGCAGGACACCGCCATGGGGGACATGTTCGGGGTCCAGTCGAGCGAGCTCGCGCTGCGCAAATCGGGCAATCCGCAGATCCGTGCGTTCGCCCAGCGTGTGGTGCGCGACCACGCCGCCCTCAGCCGAGGTCTGAAGCAAGCGCTCGCCGAGGCCAAGGTCGATGTGGCGCCGCCGGCCAGCCTCGATCCCGAGCATCAGCAGCTCATCGATACGCTGCAGGCTTCGACCGGCGCCGACTTCGACCGCAACTATCTGAAGATGCAGATGGACGCCCACCAGGACGCCCTCAGGACCCAGGTCGACTACCGCCTCCATGGCGGCAATGCCAAGCTCCAGGATTTTGCCGCCA
This sequence comes from Dongiaceae bacterium, assembly GCA_036270995.1. Lineage (GTDB taxonomy): Bacteria > Pseudomonadota > Alphaproteobacteria > Dongiales > Dongiaceae > DASXQK01. The sequence continues at coordinate 6,938 of DATBBO010000570.1, forward strand.
AGGCCACGACCATCGTACAGTCACATCTCAGCGAGCTGGGGAAGATATCCCAGGGTTCACCCCTGCCGCCTTAGTCCAGCTGCTTCACGGCTGATCTTACGCCGTCTATGTTCTGCAGGGACAGCGTCCGGCATCGGCCGCCGGGCCGTCCTACTCACGGGGTGCAGCCGATGTCTCGTCGGTCGTGAAGGTCCTCGTTCTGGGGGGAAGCGGCATGCTCGGCCATGCCGCCTATCGTTGCTTCGCCGCTGCGCCCGGCGTTGAGGCTTTTGCCACCTTGCGGGGCGGTTCGGCGCGGCGACATTTTGCAGCTGAGCTTCAGCACGGCCTTGTCCCCGGCGTAGACGCGCTGGACAGCGATGGGCTGACCGCGGTGCTGGCCCGCTTGCGGCCCGAAGCCGTCGTCAATTGCATCGGCATCGTGAAGCAGCTGAGCCAATCCAGAGATCCGCTCGTTGCCCTGCCGGTCAATGCGCTGTTCCCCCATCGGCTTGCCCGGCTCTGCGCTCTTCTCGGTGCGCGCCTCGTCCACATCAGCACCGATTGTGTGTTCCGAGGTTCTCGCGGCGGCTATACCGAGCAAGACCCGGCCGACCCGGACGATCTCTACGGCCGGTCCAAGCTGCTTGGCGAAGTCAACGAGCCTCATGCTGTGACACTGCGGACGGGCCTCGTCGGCCGTGAGCTGGAGACCCGCCACGGCCTCGTGGAATGGTTCCTCGGCGAAAGCGGCGCGGTGCGCGGCTTCACGCGGGCCGTGTTCAGCGGCCTCACCACGCGGGAGATGGCGAGCCTCATCTTGCGCCACGTCCTGCCCAATCCCGGTTTGCACGGCGTGTGGCATGTATCGGCCGCACCGATCGCGAAGCACGATCTGCTGGTCCTGCTGCGCGAAGCCTATGACCGGCGGACGCGAATCGAGGCGGACGCATCGCTGGTGCTAGACCGCTCCCTGGACAGCAGCCGCTTTCGCACCGCAACCGGCTATGAGCCGCCATCCTGGCCTGCGATGATCCGGCAGATGCGCGCCGCGGAGCTGTCGGCATGACCGCGAGCGAGATCCTTCGCGACAAGGTGATCCTGATAACCGGCGGGACGGGCTCCTTCGGTCATGCCGTCACCCGGCGCTTCCTCGCCGAGCCGGTGGCCGAGATCCGCGTATTCTCGCGGGACGAGAAGAAGCAGGAGGACATGCGAATCCTGTTGGGCGACCAGCGGGTGAAATTCTTCCTGGGCGACGTACGCGACTACGCCAGCGTGCAGGACGCGATGCGAGGCGCGGACGGCGTCTTCCATGCCGCGGCGCTGAAGCAGGTCCCATCCTGCGAGTTTCACCCTATGGAGGCCGTACGCACGAATGTCATGGGCGCGGAGAACGTGCTGGCGGCGGCGACGGCCTGCAAGGTCCGGCGCGTGATCGCCCTCAGCACCGACAAGGCGGTCTATCCGATCAATGCCATGGGCATGTCCAAGGCATTGATGGAGAAGGTCGCTATCGCCAAAAGCCGCAGCGCGGGCGATGGCGTTTTCTGCGTCACCCGTTACGGCAATGTGATGGGCTCCCGCGGCTCGGTCATTCCGCTGTTCATCCGCCAGATCCGCGAAGGGCGGGCGCTGACCCTCACCGATCCCCATATGACGCGCTTCCTTTTGTCGCTCGACGATTCGGTAAGCCTCGTCCTGGCCGCCTTCGCACGCGCGGAGCCGGGCGACATCTTCGTCCAGAAGGCGCCAGCCTGCACGATGGGCGTGCTGGCGCAGGCCGTGCGGCAGCTCTTCGCCAGCACCCTGCCCATCCGCGTGATCGGCACCCGGCACGGCGAGAAGCTGCATGAATCCCTCGTCTCGCGCGAGGAAATGGCGCGGGCCGTAGATATGGGGGAGTTCTACCGGATTCCGGCCGACGCGCGGGATCTCAACTATGACAAGTTTACGGCCTCCGGGGAGACGCGCATCTCCGAGGCGCTGGATTATACCAGTGCAAACGCACGGCGCCTGGAGCTGGATGCGGTGGTCGAGCTGCTGGCGCGCCTGGACTTCATCGAGCGCGAGCTTCGCGGTGAAGCCGCGGCGGAGCCCTTCTGATGCGCAAGGTCCTGACCATCCTCGGCACACGGCCCGAGCTCATCAAATTGAGCCGTGTCATCGAACGTCTGGACCGCCTGGCCGATCACCGGCTGGTACATACCGGCCAGAATCATGACTACGAGCTGAATCAGCTGTTCTTCGAGGATCTCGGCATCCGCCGCCCCGACTATTTCCTGGATGCTGCCGGCAAGGATGCGATCGATACCATCGCGCGGGTGCTGACCGCGACCGACGCCGTGCTGGAGCGGGAGAAGCCGGAAGCGGTTCTGATCTACGGCGACACGAATTCGGGTCTTGCCGTCATCTCCGCGAAGCGGCGCAAGATCCCCGTTTTCCACATGGAGGCGGGCAATCGCTGCTTCGATCAGCGCGTGCCGGAAGAGCTGAATCGAAAGGTCATCGACCATCTGAGCGATGTGAACATGACACTGACGGAGCATGCCCGCGGCTATCTGCTGGCCGAGGGGATCCGGCCGACCGGATCTTCAAGGTGGGTTCTCACATGGCGGAGGTGCTTGACCACTACCGCGCCAAGATCGCGGCCTCCGACATTCTCGCCCGGCTGGAGCTGGAGAGCGGGCGCTATTTCGTCGCCAGTGCCCATCGGGAGGAGAACGTCGATGATCCGGCGCGGCTGGTGGCGCTGCTCGCCTGTCTTGACCGGCTGGCGCAAGCGGAGGGCTTGCCCGTGATCGTCTCCACCCACCCGCGGACCCGCAAGCGTCTGCCGGAAGACCCGCTCGGGAAGGTATCACCGCTGCTGCGCTTCCTGCCGCCGCTGGGCTTCACCGACTATGTGCATCTCGAGATCCATGCCCATTGCGTTCTTTCGGATAGCGGCACCATCACCGAAGAAGCCGCACTGCTCGATTTTCCAACAGTGATGTTGCGTGAGGTCCATGAGCGGCCGGAGGGGAAGGATGCCGGCACACTGGTCATGGCGCCGTTCGTTCCCGACCTGGTTCTGGACGCTGTGCGCTGCGCGCGGGATGGCGTCGGGCCGCGCCGGGCAGGGCGCGTTCCCGACTACGAGGTCGAGGCCGTCTCGGCCAAGGTGGTCAGGATCGTCCTTTCCTACATCGACCCCGTGAACCGGGTAGTCTGGTCCAAACCGGCCGCCGGCTGACCACTACGCGCTGTGGAACAAGGGACGAAGATAGTCCCTTTCATAGAAGCCTTCGGCAAGCGGGGGCAGATGTTCGGTCGGCAGCCACCGCGGCGGCGTCGCGAGCCGTTCGTTCTGCAGACGCGCCAGCCAGGCGGCGAAGCCCTCCACGGTCGCCTCCTCCGGTGACAGCAGCCAGCTGCCGGGACGTGCAGCCATGCGCTCTGTCACGGCGCCGATGCCTGTGGCCAGGATCGGAAGTCCCTGCAACATCGCATCGGACAGGGCGAAGCTGTGGCTTTCTGGCGCCGTGAAGGGCAGCCAGGCGAGATGCGGTCGCAGCCGGCAAATCAGCGGATTCAAATCTTCTTGCCGATAACCGCCCAGCAGGCGGATACCGTGCGGACCTTGCTCCCGGCCGGCCGGAAAGCTGTCATCGGCACCGAGGCAGTCGATGCGCAGATCGAGCCCACGCTCCGCGATCAGTTTCCCCACCCCCTCAACCAGGCGGAGCCCCTTGCTCTTCGTCATGCGGCCGAGATAAAGCACCCGCATTGTCTCGCCTTCCGCCAGTGGCGGCGCGTGCAGTGCGAAGCCAGAAGGATTGCCGCTCTCCGGCAGCCTCGCCGGGATGATATCGAGCTCCGGCGCCAGGCGGCCGATGCGGGCGGCGAGATCGCGGCTGCAGGCGATGCGCCGCTCCGCGGCGCGCAAGGCGAGGCGCGGCGGGCCGGGACGGCGCAAGGGATGATCCCTGCTGAGCAGCGCATCGTCGCCCACGAACTCTCCCGCCGCATTCAGCACATGCGGCTCCTTCGCCAGATGATGGTAGTCGAGGAAGGTGACGTCGAAGGGCAGCCCGAGGCCATCGAGGAAATCCTCGAGCAAGTCGTCGAAGCCGACACTGTGGATCACGTCGATGCGGTCGGGCTCGAGCTGGCGCACCGCCTGGGGGAGCGCGTCGACGCCGTCGCCGAGATCGATTTCGATCTCGGCGACGTCGGGGCCGAGGGAGGAGAGATAGAAACGGGTGTTGTCGACGGCCCAGCCATAGAGAAGGTTCACTTGCGTGCCGATCCACTCCGCAAGCGTCGCCGTATAGCGGATCGTCCCGCCGCCCCAGCCATGCACGAGCATCAGCAAAGTCGGTCGGCCGCCATGCATCGGCCGGGCGAGGATTGGAGGGACGCCGGGCTCGAGCCGGCGCAGCGGCGGTCTCGGGGTGGGCGGTGCCGATGGCGCGGCCTGCGGAGGAATAGCGACGCATTCGGCCAGCCGCGCGTTGCGTCCCAGGGCGGTCATGGGCGATTCGTCCTGAGCGGATCTGGCGATCTCGAGGGCCCGTCGATCGAGCACCGTGCCGCAGAGCTCCTGGGGCAGCATCGCCGCCGGAGATTCGATCCGCGGCAGCCAGCCATCGGCTTCACCCGTCGCGACTGTGAGAAATCCATCCCGCAGCGCCTCCGTTGCCGGCAGCGCCGCGGGATCCAAGAAAGCCAGGATATCGGCGTCCAGCGCGGCCGCCTCCAAGAGCAGCGCCGACCTGTCGTTGCGGACCGCGTTTTCGGAGAGCCGCATGATGGGCATATCGCGCAGCCGCGGATGTACCGCCAAGCTCAGCGCAGCGGCCGCACTCTCGGTTCGGTCGATGACCGCGATGCGCGCCGGTTTGCCGCCGGCGGCGGCGACAGCGGTCATCACCGACTCGATATCCGCCGTGCCCCGGGCCGGCAGCAGGACCGTGATGGGCGTCGTCTCCAGCAGTGCATCCAGCCGCGACTTCGCATAGGCACGCGCACCGGTATAGGGGGCCCGCCGGAGGAAACGCTCCGCGCGCCGCAACCAGCGCAGGCGCTCGACCGTCGAAGCGGTCGGCACCTCTTCCTCGAGTCGTTCCAGCATCCGGGCCCACAGGAGACTCACCTCCTCGAGATGGCGGGCGGTTCGCGAACCCTGATCCGGGTGCTCGCGGAACCCAACCAGCACCTCGCCTATGGGAATGAAGGGAAACCGTCCGGCCAGGCGGAACCAATAGGCGCAGTCCTGGGTCGTCGGCAGGCCAGGATCGAACCTGCCGCACGCTTCGAGGCAGCTGCGGGGGATGAGCATGGCACAGCCATTGATCCGCCCCTCCAGCACCGCCCAGCGGCCATCCGTGCCCTGGAAGCCACGTGTCAGCTCGGCACGCCGCTGCCACTGGTCATGTTCGTCCACGATATCCACATCGCCGAAGGCGATGGCAGGCTCCGGCACATTCCGCAGGATCTCGAGATAGCGCTCGATCTTGCGCGGGTAGTAGAGATCGTCATGACTGAGCCAGCTGAACCAGCTACCCCGCATGGCGTCGATGCCGGCGTTCAACGCCGTCGCGACACCGCCATTCGCCTTGCGCACGACCCGGATCGCCGCGCCGTAGCCAGCGAGCACGCGCTCAGTTGCGCCGCCATCGTCCGAGCCGTCATCTACGACAATCACCTCCCTATGGGGCCAGGTCTGGGCCAGAGCGCTGTAGATCGCGCGGCCGACATATTTCGCGCCGTTGAAGACGGGAATCACGATCGAGACGAGATCGTCGGCGGCCGGGTCGGAGCAGGTCATGCTCGGCCTCGGATCAGTGCGATCAAGAGAAGCCCGCGACCCTCGAGGTCGTCGCGCCCATCGGCCAGAATGCGTAGTCCCGCGGTCGATGGCGGCGCGACGAGAGGCGTGCCGGATTGCATCCCCCAAAAACCGGATCCAGCGAAACTCGACGGGCGCACAAGGTCCTTTCGCCCCGAAACCCT
>DATBBO010000571.1:0-9443 GCA_036270995.1 Dongiaceae bacterium
CGAAGTAGCGCGCGCGCGGGCCCAAGCGGAGAGTGCACAGGCCGAGGCAGCGAGCGCGCGGGCCGAGGCAGAGAGAGCGCGGGCCCAAGCGGAGAACGCAAGGGCGGAGTCCGAACGGACGCGCGCGGCAAGCGAGGAGGAGACAAACCGCCTTGCCGCCAAGCAGGAGCAGCAGGCGGCGCTCATCGACAAGCTCGCCTATGTCAATGAGGAGCTGGAGCGCCAGCAGCGCGAGCTCCTGGCCTCGCGCTGGCGCCGGCTCGGCCGGCGGCTGGGGCTGGCGAAGCGGGCCAGCTTCGAAGCATGAATTCGCCCGCCGAGGGCCAATGGCCGCTGGTGCGCACCCCAGGCCCGCCTTTGCCCCCGACCATGCCGGACGGGCGGCCCTGGCCGAAGATCAGCATCGTCACGCCCTCCCTCAACCAGGGCCGCTTCATCGAGGAGACCATCCTCTCGGTCGTGAACCAGGACTATCCGGCGATCGAGCACATCGTCATGGATGGCGGCTCGACCGACGAGACCGGCGAGATCCTGGCACGCTATCGCCCCCGCCTCGCCTGGGCCGAGAGCGCGAAGGACAAGGGCCAGGCCGACGCCATCAACAAGGGCTTCGCGCGGGCGACCGGCGAGATCCTGACCTGGCTCAACGCCGATGACATGCTGGCGCCGGGGGCGCTTGCCGCGGTGGCACTCGCCTTCACCACCAGCGGGGCGGATCTGGTGGCTGGGATCTGCGTCATCCACGATCAGGGCCGGGTGCTGCATCGCCATCTGACCGCCGCGGCCGACGGGCCCCTGGCGCTGGCGGAGATGCTCGACCTCGAAGGCGGCTGGCTGGAGGGCGAGTTCTTCTACCAGCCGGAGGTCTTCTTCTCCCGGGCGCTGTGGGAGCGCGCCGGCGCGCGCGTCGACGACAGCCTCTACTACAGCATGGATTACGAGCTCTGGATGCGCTTCGCCGAGGCCGGCGGGGTGCTGCACGCGATCGGCCGGCCGCTCGCCCTCTTTCGCGTCCATGCCGAGCAGAAGACCCATCTTTCCGCGCGCTTCAAGGAAGAGCTGCAAGAGGTTCGCGCGGCGCATCTTGCCCGGCGCGGGCAGAAGCCGCCCGCGGCACCTGCGGCACTGAAGGCCAATCGCAGGCTTCGCATCGCCATGATCAACGATGTGGGCGAGATCTACGGGGCCGGCATCGCCCATGGGCGGATCGCCGCCGGGTTGCGCCTGGCCGGGCATGAGGTGCGCCTTGCGAACCTGCGCGCGCTCGAGGCCGAGCAGAAACCTGGCGGCCCATCGCTCAAGACGCGCCTCCTCGACTGGCTCGCCGGCCTCGACCCGGATCTGGTGATCATGGGCAATCTCCACGCCGCGGGCGGACAGCCTGTGCTGCTCGAGGCGATATCGAAGGCACGGCCCACGCTCTGGGTCCTGCATGATTTCTGGCTGCTCACCGGGCGCTGCGCCTTCACGGGCGGTTGCCAGAAATACGCTGCGGGATGCGATGCCGCCTGCCCGACGCCCACGGAATATCCCGCCTTGGCACCCGAGCTGATCGCCCCGGCCTGGGCCGAGAAGCGCGCGCTGCTGGCGGGTGCGACGGCCCCCATCCTGCTCGCGAACTCGCCGTCCGCGGGGGCATTCGCGCGCAGCGCCTTCCCCGAAGCGAGCACCCGGCCGCGGATCGAGGACATCCGCTTCGGCATTCCTCTCGATGTCTATCGCCCGCAGAGCCGCACGGCCTGCCGGCAGCGCTTCGGCCTGCCGCAAGAGAAGACGATCATCCTCTTCTCCGCAGCCGCGCTGACGGACCCGCGCAAGGGCGGTGCCCATCTCTTCGAGGCGCTGGCGAGCCTGAAGGATCTCGCCATCACCTGCTGCGTCATCGGCAATTGGGACCGCTCCGTTCCTTTGCCCGATCTCGAGATCCTGAGCCTCGGCTATCTCAAGGATCCGGAGGATCTCGCCATGGCCTATGGCGCAGCAGATCTCTTCGTCGCGCCCAGCCTCGAGGAGAGCTTCGGCCAGGTCTTTGTCGAAGCCGCCGCCTGCGGCACCCCGGCGGTGGGCTATCCGGTGATGGGCGTGGCCAATGCGATCCGCGACGGGATCACCGGCCGCCTCGCCTCGGCCGTCGGCCCGGCGCCTCTGGCGGCCGCAATCCGCGAGCTCGTCGCCAAGCCCGACCTGCGCGCCTCCATGGGCATCTGGGGGCGGCTCTTCGTCGAGAACGAATGGTCGATCGAGGCGGGCTACCGCCAGCTCTTCCTCGCCCTGCAGCGCCTGGGAATCCTGTCCGAGCTCGAGATCCCCCGGCGGATCAATTTCGCCCCGCCGCCGAAGCGCCGGCAGTTCACCTCGCCCGCCGCCTGGCAGCGCGGCGAAGGCATCGATGCGCTCGAAGGGCCCCATGTTGATGACGGCATTCCGACGCGGTTCCATTGGTGCTCGGCGCCGGAGTGCCGGGCGAGCCTGACGCCCGAGGCGCCCGGGCGCTATCTGATCCTCATCGAGTACCAGAATCCCTGGCTCGCCAACCAGGTGGTCGCGATTCGTCTCGATGAGATAGATCTAGGAACTTATTCCCTGGTACAGACGAGCAGGGAATCGAGCCGCCTGCTCTGCCTGCGGGCTCCTCTGGGGCCGGGGCCGCAGGAGCTCCGCCTCAGCTTCGCCCGCTGGATGGAGCCGCAAGGTGCGGAGCGGCGCCGCCTCGCTTTGATGCTCAACGACATCCACCTCGAGCGGATCAGCCGTCCCGGTTGAGCCGGCGGATCACCTCGTCGAGCTGCTCCAGGCTGCGATAGCGGATTGTGACTCGTCCGCCGGCGTTGCCTTCCTCGCCCTTGCCGTGATCGATCTCGACCTTGAGCCCCAGCACTCGGGAGAGGTCGTGCTCCAGCGCCCTGGTATCGGCATCCTTGGCCGGGGCGGGCCGGCGGGCGGGCTTCATCGGCCGGGCGGCGAGCGCTTCGGTCTGGCGGACCGAGAGGCCGAGCGCCACCACGCGCCCTGCGAGGGCCTCCGGATCCGTGGCGGCGAGGAGCGCCCGCCCATGGCCGGCTGTCAGCTTCCCCTGCTGCAGCAAGTCCTGGACCGCGGCCGGAAGCTTCAGAAGCCGCAATGTATTCGCAATATGGACCCGGCTCTTGCCAACCTGCTGGGCAAGCTCGTCCTGGGTGCGGCCGAAATCGTCGATCAGCCGGCGATAGCCTTGCGCCTCCTCCAGCGCCGAGAGATCGTTGCGCTGCACGTTCTCGACGATGGCAAGCTCCAGAACCTCGCGATCCGAGAGCTGGCGCTCGAGCACCGGCACCTCATGCAGCTTCGCGATCTGGGCCGCCCGCCAGCGCCGCTCGCCGGCCACGATCTCATACATGCCCGGACGCGCGGGATGGGGGCGGACCAGAATCGGCTGAAGGATGCCGTTGCTCCGGATCGACTCGGCGAGGGACTCCAGCTCCTCGCCATCGAAGTTTCGCCGCGGCTGCAGCGGACTCGGCTCGAGCTGGCCGGTGGGAAAGTGGCGCTGGGCGCGGCCCGGGGCGGCCGTGGGCGCGCTCGCGCTCTCCCCCAGCAGGGCCGAGAGGCCGCGGCCGAGGCCACGCTTCACTTCGGCGCTCATGCGCTCTCTCTTTGCTCGGCCGGGGGCTCGGCCGGTGGCTCGGTTGGTTCGTTTGCCGGCTGATGGCGGCGCAGCAGCTCGCCCGCGAGCTGGATATAGGCCTGCGAGCCCGAGCAGCGCAGATCGTAGAGCAGCGCCGGCTTGCCGTGGGAGGGCGCCTCCGACAGGCGCACATTGCGCGGGATCACCGTGTCGAAGACCCGCGGCCCGAAATGGCGGCGGACATCCGCCGCAACCATGTCGCACAAGTTGTTTCTCCGGTCATACATCGTCAAAACGACGCCTTCTATTTCCAGAATCGGGTTCAAATTCTGCTTCACGAGATCGATTGTCTTCAGCAACTGGCTCAATCCCTCGAGCGCGTAGTATTCGCATTGCAATGGCACCAGCACGCCGCGGGCGGCGGTCAGCGCGTTGACGGTCAGCAGGTTGAGGGAGGGCGGGCAATCGATGAGGATGAAATCATAGGCGCCGCTGATCGCCGCAAGGGCATTGCGCAGCCGGAACTCGCGGGCGAGCGCGCTCGCCAGTTCCAGCTCCGCTCCGGCGAGATCGACGGAGCCAGGGAGGATCCAGAGATTAGGCACCTGGGTCCCCAGAACCGCCGCGGCGATGGAAGCGCCGTCCACCAGGACATCGTAGCTGGTGATGCCGATGGCCTCCCGCGAGACGCCAAGGCCCGTGGTGGCGTTGCCCTGGGGGTCGGTATCGAGGATCAGCACCCGCTTGTCGCAGGCAGCCAGGGCCGTCGCCAGGTTGATGGCGGTGGTCGTCTTGCCGACTCCGCCCTTCTGATTGGCGATGGCCAAGATCTTGGCGCCGGGATCGGAAGCCGCGTTCACCTAGCTAAGCCTTTGATCCTCAATATGATTCCAGACGACTCGGCCGGATTCGGCAGGCGGTCGGCGGCCATTGTCCATGTTTGGCCGGCGAGGGTCAATTCATCCTCGACGCGCCGGCCCTTGAGGAAGAGGCAGATGCCGTCGGGCTTCAGGAAGCGCGCCGCATAAGCGAGCAGATCGGGCAGCTCCGCCAGCGCCCGGGCGGTGACGACATCGGCTGCGATGGGCGGGGCCGCCTCGATTCGGCCCCGATGGACCTTGACCCGGCCGGGGGCGAAGAGCCGCGCGGCCTCGGTAAGGAAGGCGCATTTCCGGGCGTCGGATTCCAGGAGATGGACCTCCGTCACCCCCATGATGGCGAGGACCAGGCCGGGAAAGCCGGCCCCGCTGCCGAGATCGACCAGCGTTCCGCTCCCCCGCGGGATTAGTGGATAAAGGACGGCCGAGTCCAGCATGTGGCGCCGCCACAGGTCCGGAAGGCTGTCCGGGGCGACCAGATTTATGGCTCGTTGCCATTTCGCCAGCAGGGCCGCAAAGCCCTCCAGCCGCTCCAATGTTTCACGTGAAACACCGGTGTCCTGGGCAAAGGCCACGGCGTCGTAGCGGGCCCCATCCGGAGCGCCGGTCAGGCCGAAAGGGCCTCCCCCTCCCCGCTTTCCGAAAGGCTCGGGGCCCGCCGGCGCACATGGCGCAACAAGGCCGTGAGGGCTGCCGGGGTCATGCCGGGAATCCTTCCCGCCTGGCCCAGGGTCGCCGGACGGACGGCGGCGAGCTTCGCCCGGCATTCCGCCGAAAGGGCACCGATGGCCCCATAGTCCAGACTGGCTGGCAGTTCCAGCGCCTCGTCGCGCCGGAAGGCCAGGATGTCCGCCTGCTGGCGATCGAGATAGCCGGCATAGCGCCCATCAATCTCCAACTGCTCGGCGATGGCGGGGGAGAGATCGCCAAGCTCCGGCCAGAGGCGGCGAAGCCCTGCAAGGCCGATATCCGGCCGGCCCAGGAGCTCAAGCCCCGAGCGGCGCACGCCATCCTGGGCGATGGCGAGGGCCGCGGCCTGGATCTGACGAGGGCTGGCGGCGAGGCTCACCAGCCTTGCCCGGGCCTCGGCCAGGGCCGTGGCCTTGGCCGCAAAGGCCGCCCGGCGCGCTGACCCGATGCAGCCCCAGGCCTCGCCCCGGGGCGTCAGTCTCTGATCGGCATTGTCGGCCCTGAGGGACAGGCGAAACTCGGCCCGGGAGGTGAACATGCGGTAGGGCTCGTCCGCGCCGCGCGTGACGAGATCGTCGATCATCACCCCGATATAGGCCTCGGCCCGGTCGGGCACGGCCCCGGCGCCGGCGGCATTCAGCCCGGCCATCAGCCCCTGGGCCGCCGCCTCCTCATAGCCCGTGGTTCCGTTGATCTGGCCGGCGAGATAGAGCCCTGGCAGCCGAAGGGCTTCCAGAGTCGGCGCGAGCTCCCGGGCGTCGATGCAGTCATATTCGATGGCATAGCCCGGGCGGAGCATGATGGCCCGCTCCAGACCCGGGATCGTCGCCAGCAGGGCCTCCTGGACCTCTCGCGGGAGCGAGGTCGAGATCCCATTGGGATAGACCGTGGAATCGTCCAGCCCCTCAGGCTCGAGGAAGATCTGATGCCGACCCTTCTCCGCGAAGCGGACGATCTTGTCCTCGATGGAGGGGCAATAACGCGGGCCCCGGCTCTCGATCTGGCCCGAATACATAGGCGAGAGATGGAGGTTCTCCCGGATTAGAGCGTGGCTGGCCTCGGTGGTCGCGGTGATGTGGCATGGGATCTGGGGCACCTCGATCCGGGCCGTGAGATAGGACATGGGCTCCGGCGGGGTGTCGCCGGGCTGGCGCTCGAGGGAATTCCAGTCGATGGTCCGGCCATCGAGGCGGGGCGGCGTCCCGGTCTTTAGCCGGCCAAGGGCGAAGCCGAGGCGGGCGAGGGTCGCCGAGAGCCCCAGGGCCGGCGCTTCGCCGACCCGGCCGGCTGGAATCGTCTCCTGGCCGATATGGATGAGGCCGCGAAGGAAGGTCCCGGTGGTCAGCACGGCGGCGCCGCAGGCCAGGACTTCGCCGGTCGAAAGGCGGACGCCGGCCAGGCGACCCTTCTCGATGACCATGTCCTCGACCGCGCCGGCCCGGATATCCAACCCTGGCTGCTCGGCCAGAAGGGCCTGCACCGCTCGCCGGTAGAGCTTGCGGTCTGCCTGGGCCCGGGGACCGCGGACGGCGGGACCCTTGCTCCGGTTCAAGACCCGGAACTGGATTCCGGCCCGGTCCGTGGCCCGGGCCATGATCCCGTCCAGGGCGTCGATCTCACGGACCAAATGGCCCTTGCCCAGCCCGCCAATGGCCGGGTTGCACGACATCTCGCCGATGGTCGCCGGGTTGTGGGTGACCAGCAGGCTCCGGGCGCCGCGACGCGCCGCAGCCGCCGCGGCTTCGCAGCCGGCATGCCCGCCGCCAATGACAATGACGTCAAAACCTTCCATGGCGCGGGAAGATAGTCGTGGGTCGGGCGGGGGTCAAAGGAATGAGATGTTTCACGTGAAACGCCCACGGCCCTCAAAGGTACGCGCCGTTGACTTGTTACAACTAAAAGTTTTCTCTTCACGTTTCACCAAACGTTCCCCTGCTCGACGGAAATTCACGAATAGTCGCGTCAAACGCCGCTACTTTCCGATGCAGAACTCGCTGAAGATCCGGTCGAGAATCTCCTCCACATCGACCCTGCCCGTGATCCGTCCCAGCGCCCGGCTGGCCAGGCGAAGATCCTCGGCACATAGCTCCGGCAGAGCGGCATCGCGCGCCCGGTCCAGGGCCGCGAGGCACTCCTCCAAGGCCTGGCGGTGGCGAAACCGGGTCAGGGCCGGCGCCTCACCGGGCGACATGCGCTCGGTCACCTCGGCCTGAAGGGCGGCCAGGAGCCGGTCGGCCCCTTGGCCGGAGACCACGGAGACCGCAAGGGCCAGCCGGCCGGAAATAACGGGTTCGGCCGGGATCGCGGTGTCGAGATCCGCCTTGCTCACCAGGACCAGGCTGTCGTCATCGATCATCGCCGCCGAGGCCGGATCGATGGCGGGCCAGGCAGCGCCATCGAGGACGATCAGCTTCAGATCGGCGCGTTCGGCCCGGTCGCGGGCGCGGCGGACGCCCTCGGCCTCGATCTCGTCCGTGACCTCGCGCAGGCCGGCGGTGTCCGCAAGTACCACCGGGAAGCCCGCGATATCGAGATGGACCTCGATCACATCCCGCGTGGTCCCGGCCCGGGCCGAGACGATCGCCGCCGCGCGCCCGGCCAAGTAATTGAGAAGGCTTGACTTTCCTGCGTTTGGCGCGCCCAGCAGGGCGATGGAGAGCCCCTCGCGCAGGCGCTCGCCCCGGCGGTCGCCGAGATGGGCGGCGATCGCCTCCCGCAGAGCTGCGATGGCCGAGCCGGTCTCGGCGATCACGCCCGCCGGCAGGTCCTCCTCGGGGAAATCGATGGCCGCCTCCAGCCGCGCCAGGAGGGCCAGGAGCCCCGTGCGCCAGCCCTCATAGAGCTTGGCCAGCGCGCCATCCATTTGCCTCAGCGCCTGGCGCTGCTGCGCGGCGGTCTCCGCCTCCACCAGATCGGCGATGGCCTCGGCCGCGGTGAGGTCGAGCTTGCCATTGTCGAAGGCCTGGCGGGTAAAGGCCCCGCGCCCGGCCGGACTCAGCCCCGGCACGGCCGCGAGCGCGGCCAAAGTGGCGGCGACCACCGCCCGTCCGCCATGGAGATGAAACTCCGCCATATCCTCGCCGGTCTCGCTGCGGGGGCCCGGGAACCAGAGAACCAGGGCGTCGTCGATGCGCTCGCCCCCCTGAGATCCATGTGGGCCGCTGAGGCGCCGGAGACCGGCCTGGCGCGGGGGCGGCGGATCGCGGCCGGTCAGGCTGCGGATCGCCGCCCGCGCCTGCGGGCCGGAGACGCGGACAACGGCGATCGGCGCCTTTCCTGGCGCGGTTGCCAGGGCGAAGATCGTCGCCTTGATTGGAAGCTTGCTCGTGATCGCCCCTCAGCGTTCCGGCGGCAGCTTGTCCTCGGGCATGAGCATCAGCCGCTCCACCCGCCTGCCTTCGATCAGATGCAGCGCCAGGATCTCGTCGACCTCCTCGCGGGTCCTCACGTTGTACCAGACGCCTTCGGGATAGATCACCACGGTCGGCCCGAGCTCGCAGCGGTCGAGACAGCCGCTGCTGTTGATGCGCACGCGGCTGAGGCCGAGCTGCTTCGCCCGCACTTTCATGTAGTCGCGCAAGCCCTCCGAGCCCTTGGCCTTGCAGCAGCCGCGGGGATGGCCCGGCGGCCGCTCATTGATGCAGCAGAACACATGCGCCTCGTAGAAGGCCGGCGGATCGCCAGCCCGGGAGCGGTCACTCATCACGTCTCTTTCGATTGTCTCTGCAGAACTACTTCTTCCGCGGCTCGCCCGCCCCACCCCAGAAGGCGCCGCCCGGCATCCAGGCCTTCATGATCACCTCGGGGTCCATAACCCCCATGGCGCTCTTCATCCGCTCCTGCATCGCCTTCAGCACCTCCTGCTGCAGCGGCCCCAGATCGGGCAGGCCGAAGAAGGTGCGCGCTTCCTCCGGCGTGCAGTCGATGTCGATCTTCACCTTCATGGCGCTCGCTCCTTCATCGGTTCCGCCGAAGTTTACGGTTGAGTCCGCCGCCTGGGCCAGCTTGTATGCATTCGCAAGAGCCTCCACTTCTCCCTCATGGCCGACATGTCCTCATCCGCGAACAGGCTGGGCCAGGAAACGAGCCCCTATCTGCTGCAGCACAAGGACAACCCCGTGCACTGGCAGGCCTGGGGAGCCGAGGCGCTGGCCCGTGCCCGCGCAGAGCAGAAACCCATCCTGCTCTCCGTCGGCTATGCGGCCTGCCATTGGTGCCATGTCATGGCGCATGAGAGCTTCGAGAACGAGGCCACGGCCGCTCTCATGAAC
>DATBBO010000572.1:0-2434 GCA_036270995.1 Dongiaceae bacterium
CAGCACCAGACCGGAAAACACATCGCCCAGCGAGCTCTGGAGGGCAAGGCCGAGGATGATGGCGATCGCACCGGAGGTGGCGAGGAGGCCTTGGATCGGCAGGTCGAAGACATAGGCGATGATGGCGAAGATCGCTGCCAGATAGATGAGCCCGGCAAGGATATCCTGCAGGAGCTTCCCTTCCCTCGGCCGCTGCTTGAAGACGAGAACGCTGCGCACGACGCCGACCAGGAGCCAAGCCCCATAGACCCACCACGCGATCTCCAGCATTACCTGGATGGTGTTGCGCAGGGACGAGGTGGTCGGATGAATCGGCTGGTAGGGAACGATCTGACCGTGCAGGAGCGCGATCGTCACCAGGAGGAAGAACAGGCCTCTGGTGATGTTCCGGTATGCCGGATGGTTCCTGAGCAGGAATCTCGTCGCAATCACGCCGAGAAAAAGCACGCCAAGAGCGATGACGAGTGGATCCTCTGCAACGCTCCTCATGCTGGCCACGAGATCGCTCATAGTCACGCCTCCTAGCGCCCGGGGCCCGACATCCAGACCGTCATCCCCGGTTCCAGCTGGCTGACTTGCCCGATTGGGTCGGCGCGGATGTAGAGGGTGTTCAGGTCATGGTCCCCGGCGGCGCGGGCGGCGCGCCAGGTGGCGAAGTCACCCAGCCGGCGCATCTCCGTTACTTTCGCCCGCAGATGCTTGCCATCGGCGCCGCCGATGAGATCCAGATCGGCGCCGATATCGAAGCCCTTCAGCTCGTCCTCCCGGATATTGAAGGCGAACCAGGGCTCCTCCGCGTCGGCAATCGTCAGCACAGTCCGGCCGGGCACCGTCGCTTCCCCCGGCGTTGCGACGACCACCTCGACCACGCCGTTCACCGGCGATTTGAGCTGCAGCTTCTCGAAGCGCCGCTCGACCACGGCAAGCGAGGCCTTGGCGGCCGCGAGGGTCGCGTCGGCCAGCTGGCGATCCTCCGTCGTCGGGCCGCGCTGCGCCTCGGCGTAGCGGGACTCCATGACTTTCACATTGGAGATCGCCGTTGAGTCGGCGGCGCGGGCATTGTCCAGGTCCTGCTGGGTGGCGTGCCCATGGCTCGCAAGATCGGAGACCCGGCGAAGCTCCTGGTCGGCAAGGGTGAGATCCGACTTCGCCTTTTCGACCTCCCGCGCGGCGATGTTCACCTCTTCCTGGCGGACTCCCGCATAGACCCGATCACGCGTGGCTTGCGCGACGGCCACGGCGGCACGGGCCTCGTCGACGGCGGCCGCGAGCTCGGGATTCGCCAGTTCGGCCACCACGGCGCCGGCGGCGACCCGATCACCGGCCTTGAAGGGAAGTACCGCGATGCGGCCGCTCACCTCGGGCTGGATCTTGATCTCCGTGGTGCGCACCATGCCGATGACGGGTGGGGGCCTGGTTGGCCTCAGCGCGAGCACGCCCACCACCACCGCCAGCGCCAGAAGGACGATGGCGATCGCCAGGGAGCGGACCCAGCGAAGCAGCTTAGCCGGCATCGGCCGTTCCTCGGCGGCGCAGCGCCGTGCCCAGCACCGCGAGCAGGAAATAGGCAAGGCCCAGCCCGGCAAGGGCGATCCAATCGGGGGCCACCTCGGCAAGGCTGGCGCCCATCTGGTTGATGCGGACCATGCCGTCGATCGCGGTCTCCGAGGGGAAGACCAGTCCGATGGCCCGCATGACGGGCGGGATGGCTTCCCTGGGCCAGGACACGCCCACCAGGAAGAACTGCGGGAGCGTGGTCGCAACGAACAGAACCACGGCGGTTTCCCGGCGCTTGAACCATGTCCCGGCCGCCTGGCCGAAGAAGCTCGTGGCCAGAATGAAGGTGGCCGCGAACAGGAACAGGTCAGGCAGGCGCCCGAGCGCCGAGAAGCCGTAGATTCGCGGCAGGATCACCAAGTACAGCAGCAGCGCCGGAATATAGACGACCAGATGGACGAGGCCATGGCCCAAGACGCCAACGACCGAACCGCGCGCCAGCTGAGCCCCGCGCCCGCCCCTCTCGAACGCCACCCCGCCCAGCATGGCGGCACCCATCAGCAGCGTCTGCTGCAGAATCAGGACGAAGGCCGCCGGCACGACATAGCTGGCATATCCTCCAGTCGGGTTGAACAAGGGCACGGAGAGGACGGTGGCCGGGCTGACGACGGCCAGCAGGCGGTCGGCCTGCCCGCCCTCGCGCGCCTCATGGGAGGCAAGATCTGCGGTCACCGTGGCGCTCGCCTCGACGATGCCCTGCAGCACGTTGCTGAACACGAGAAAATAGGCGGAATCCACGAAAGCAGGCAGGCGCGCGACATCCCCCTTCAGGAAATCGCGCGTCGTGCCTTCGGGGATTTCCAATATGCCGAACACCTCGCGATGGAAAAGCGCCTGCTGCGCCTGTGAAATCGTCGTGGGGCGCGCCGCAACCTTG